>NZ_JAHZPT010000019.1:0-35712 GCF_019929545.1 Streptococcus mitis | reverse complement strand
GAATGTGCCAACTAAATGAGACACATACAGTTGATTTTTTCTTTTGTGATAAGAGTGGAGTTTTTAGAGGTGCCCACAAGATATTTGATTTATAATTTTTTAAAAAATAACAATTTTTTCAAGTAAATTTTAGTTAACATTTTACTTGAATTATCAGCATTTCATAAGAGTCATAACTTTTTAAAATTGTCGCTTTTGTTTCTATTTTCTGAATATTTACTAGCCTCTTTTCAAAATTAAATCTTCGTTAGTTTGTATCAGTGTTTTGTATATTTATTTAAAATTAACTTTGTAAAACGATTACTTTATCTCATTTATATATATTTTCCTTTTATCATTTAACTTTAGAAAGACGATTGCAAAACTTTCTACCAACTTTTGAGGTTTTCCGAGATAGTTGAATAATGAAGTATAGTGAAATAAAACAAAAAAACGAGCACTTTCGTACTCGTTCTCTGATATAAACTACTGATTAAAGCGAGTTTACGTCAACTTTGATACCAACACCTTGAGTAGTTGTGATAGTCAAGTTTGTTACGTAAGTTCCTTTAGCTGTAGCTGGTTTTGCTTTTTGGATTGTTTCGTTGAAAGCTTTAAAGTTTTCAACCAATTTTTCAGCTTCAAATGATACTTTACCGATGATTGCTTGAACGTTACCTGCACGGTCAGCACGGTAAGTGATTTTACCACCCTTAGACTCTTCAACTGCTTTAGCAACATCCATTGTTACAGTACCAGTTTTAGGGTTTGGCATCAAGTTACGTGGTCCAAGGACACGTCCAAGACGTCCAACAAGAGCCATCATGTCAGGTGTTGCGATAACTACGTCGAAGTCCAACCAACCGTCGTTGATTTTAGCAACAAGGTCATCTTCACCAACAAAGTCTGCACCAGCAGCTTTTGCTTCTTCAGCTTTTGCACCACGTGCGAAAACAAGAACGCGTGAAGTTTTACCAGTACCGTTTGGCAATACCATTGCTCCACGGATTTGTTGGTCAGCTTTTTTAACGTCGATGTTCAAGTTGTAAGCAACTTCTACAGTTGCGTCAAATTTTGCAAAGTTAGTTTCTTTTGCAAGTGCTACAGCTTCTTCTACGCTGTATGCTTTTGTGCTGTCGATTTTCTCAAGAGCAGCACGAAGTTGTTTGCTTTTTTTAGCCATTTTCTATTCTCCTTGTAAGTGGTTCAATCGATTTTCATCTCCCACGTCACTTCTCGAAATGATGAAGTCTTGCGGGTTATATTGGGGTGTTATTGATTAGTCAACAACAGTGAATCCCATAGAACGAGCAGTACCTTCGATCATACGCATTGCAGACTCAATGTTTGCTGCGTTCAAATCTGGCATCTTAGTTTCTGCAATTTCTTGTACTTGTGTACGAGTAACTGTAGCAACTTTAGTTTTGTTAGGTGTACCTGATCCTTTTTCAACACCTGCAGCTTTTTTCAAAAGAACAGCAGCTGGTGGTGTTTTAGTGATGAAAGTAAATGATTTATCTTCGTAAACTGAGATAACAACTGGAATGATCATACCAGCTTGGTCAGCTGTACGAGCGTTGAACTCTTTTGTGAATCCCATGATGTTGATACCAGCTTGACCAAGAGCAGGTCCAACCGGTGGAGCTGGTGTAGCTTTACCAGCAGGGATTTGCAATTTTACAAGTTTTTCGACTTTTTTAGCCATTTTTAAATCCTCCTTTGTGGTTTTGGCGGTAATTAAATATTTTTACCTCCCACAAGTATGCTTTACACATACTCATCTATTATACACTATTTATCTAGAATTGCAAGAGAAAAGTTTATTTTTTAATCGACGTAATCTCCGCCTTCAAATCCATAGTATTCTTCCAAACTAAGACCACTCTCAGCAATTTCTTTGGCTTCTTTTCCGACATAACGAAGGTGCCATTCCTCAGCCATATAGCCTGTTTCCTTTTCCTTGCCTTTTAGATAACGGACAACAAAGCCATAATCAGCAGCATGGTCCAAGAGCCATTGAGCCGCCTTCTCTTCTGTCACCAAATCACCATTTGTCCCAATCACATCAAAAGCCAAGCCTGTCTGGTGTTCGCTATAGCCAGGACGAGCAGAATAACGGTCGGCAGCTTCTTTCCCATCTTGATTGACATAATCTTGATAGAGCTTGGTCTGAGTTTCATAACTTCTAAAACCACTGTAATGGTCACTGATTGGGAAACCTGCCTCTTGCATAGCTTTGATTAGTTTGACCAACTCTGCCTTAGCTGTTGGATTTTCTCCTGGATTATAGTCTTTCGACAATGGATAATGCTTATTAGCTACGATGATTTCATCGTATTTTCCTTGAATGCTGTAGTAGTCTCCTTTGTTGACCACTTCTGCTTTTTTCTGGGCAGCTCCTTGAGATTTACTGCCGACTGTTCCATCAGCTTTGGCTGTTTGTTCTGTCTTAGCTGAGCCATCTTCATTTTTTGCTTTTTCTTGTGAACAAGCTGCTAGACTCATGGCTAGCAAAGCTGTCAAGATAAGGTATCTTTTTTTCATTTCTACTCCTTTATTTCTAATAATTTATCTACTTCTAACGATAAACATTCGACTAATCTTTTAATCTCATCCGGTTTTGCTTGGCAGATTTCTGAGGTCATTTCTTCAAAAGGAACCCACCAGACTGGACCACGTCCCTTGAGACCGTGACCATTCATATCACCTCTTCGTCTAGGAAACAGATGCCAATGAAGATGGGCATCACCATTTCCTAAAAGTTCAATATTCATTTTCTCGGCAGCAAAGGCCTTGGCAACTGCCTCTTGGACCACACTCATTTCTTCTAGAAAACGGAGTCTTGTCTCCTTTTTCAAATGGTGCAATTCGGTGACATGTTCCTTGGCTAGAAAGAGACTATAGCCTGCAAAATACTGGTGGTCTCCAATCACAAGATAGCCTGTTTCCAACTCTTTGACAAAATAGGGATTTTCTCCCTTCTTGATGAGCTCAATTCTCTGGCAAATTAAACACATATCAATCTACCAATGCGCTCTTAAGATAAGCATCAACCATACGTTCCGTTGCGACCACCGAATCAATATGAGTGCGTTCATATGAGTGACTAGACTCGATACCAGCACCGAGAAGGGCGTGTTTGACTTCTGCCCCTGCGGACATGGCTGCTGAAGCGTCCGAACCATAAAATGGATAGATATCCAGTTTAAATGGAATATCTTGCTCTTTAGCCAAAGCAACCAAATGTTGACGGAAGTCATAGTGATAAGGTCCAGAAGCATCCTTGACACAGATAGACACTGTATATTCGTCTGTTTGCTGATCATCTCCCATAGCTCCCATATCCACAGCCAGATATTCTACCACCTGAGCAGGGATATTAGAGTTAGCACCGTGCCCCACTTCTTCAAAGACTGAAAAAGCAAAATGGGTTGTTACTGGCAATTCAATCTTCTCTTCTTTATAAATACGAAGGAGATTGAGCAAAATCGCTGCACTGACCTTATCGTCCAAATGACGAGATTTGATAAAGCCTGTCTCTGTCACGACAGTTCGTGGGTCAAAGCTGATAAAATCACCGACCTCAATACCAAGAGCACGAGTTTCTTTTTCACTGGTTACTTTGGCGTCCAAACGCACTTCCATATTATCCTGCGTGCGTTCTGCAGTTCCTGCATCCTTATAGACATGGCAAGAAGTTTGGTGAATGAGGATGGTTCCTGATACTTTTTGATCTGTGCTAGCCACATGAACGGTACAGTTTTCACCTTCAATCATGTTCCAAGGAAAGCCACCGATACGATCCAGTTTGAGACGGCCGTCTGGTTTGACAGCACGGACAATAGCACCCAGCGTATCTACATGGGCAGTCACATAGCGATGCTCTTCATCACTTTGACCTTTGATGGTCACATTGACACCGCCCTTTGCTGTACGAACCGGCTGGTAACCAAAACCTTCTAGAGTCTTGACTAAATAGTCCGAAATCTCTCGAGTGAAGCCCGTTGGCGACGCAATGGCTGTCAGTTCTTTGATATATTCTACTGTTTGATTCATTTCTTCACCTCTTTTGCTACCTATTATAACACATTTATCATCGGATAAAAAAAGAAAATCACTCCTGTAGACTTGACTACAAAAGTGATTTTAATGATTATTCCATTTCAAAAACATCGCTTTCTTGCTTGTTTGGTAGAACCAATGAGAGCAAGATTCCGACAATGGCTGGTACCAACCATGGGAGTGATGCCTTAGCAAAAGGAAGAGCGTTGACAAGATTTGCAAGAAACTCAACCTTAAACGAGCTTCCTAGTACGCTTGCAATAGCAATAGCTGTAACCACAGCAATTGTCAACTGCATACCTGGTTTTGAAAGGGCAACAAATTTGTTGACAATGACAATCATAACGATAGCAATCGTGATTGGGTACAAGATAACCAGTACAGGGATTGAGTACTTGATAATCGCATCAAGACCCAAGTTGGCAATAGCAAATCCAATCAAGGTAAAGGCTGTCGCATAAACCTTATAGCTGATTTGTGGGAAACGCTCATTAAAGAACTCAGCTGTTGACACAATCAAACCAACTGTTGTTGTGAAGCAGGTTACGGTAACCATAGCTGCAAGGAAGAGTTGAGCTGTTGAGCCAAAGATTTCTTGAGTGGCTTGTGACAAGATGTAAACACCTGGTGTTCCACCCTTCATCGCCTCAGCTGGTACTGGGAAATGATTTCCAAGGAAACCTAACCCGATGTAAAGAGCGCTGAAGGCAAGGGCTACAACGATACCAACCACCCAAATAGTTGAAATGTATTCTTTCTTACTTGAAAATCCAAGTTGTTTCAAGGTTTGAACTGCGATTACACTGAAGGCAACTGAGGCAAGGGCGTCCAAGGTATTGTAACCTTCTAGGAAACCTGTACCAAAGGCAGAAGCTTGATAAGCAGCTGAAGCAGCTTGAGGACTTGTTCCACCGTATTTGAAAGCTCCCAGAACAACCAAGATAACAATCAAAATCGCAAAGACTGGCGTTAAAATACGTCCAATGCGGTCTAAGATTTTTGATGGATTAAGCGAAATCAAATAGGCTGCTGCAAAATACAGAACAGTAAAGACAATCAAACCAAGACCTTTATTTGCATCCGACAAAAGAGGGCTAATCCCTACTTCGTAAGCTGTTGTAGCAGTACGTGGGATAGCAAAGAATGGACCGATTGACAAATAAAGAACTGAGAGGTAAAGAGTCGCAAACCAAGGCGCTATCTTTGTTGAAATCTCGTAGATATATCCTTTAGGATTTAGCGTTCCAATAATAAGAGTCAAGACGGCGATACCGACACCTGAAAAGACAAAACCTGCGATGGCAGGAAGAAAATGTTCTCCAGATAGAGCACCTAGAGAAGGCGGAAAAATCAAGTTCCCCGCACCAAAAAATATTCCAAACAGGAGTAAACCTGTTAGGGCACCTTTTTTAGCCATGTAAATCTCCTTCATATTTATAAAATACTGACCTAGTATATCATGAATAGGAGTATGAAAAAAGCTTCACGAAGTAAATATTGAATGTTTTCAAGATTCTTAAAAATGAGAATTGTCTAAAAATAAAATCCCCTACCCAGTCCACGAAAAGTAGGAGAAAATTCTAATGTTTATACTCTTCGAAAATCAAATTCAAACCACGTCAGCTTCACCTTGCCGTACTCAAGTACAGCCTGCGGCTAGCTTCCTAGTTTGCTCTTTGATTTTCATTGAGTATTAAAGTTCTTCAAAGGCCATCATGCCACCTTGTACATTGATAACCTCATAACCTTGTTCTGATAGGAATTGGCAAGCACGCGCCGATCTCATTCCAGATTTACAAATAACATAATGTAACTGATCCTTGTCCAATTGATCATAAGTGTCAGCTAATTGACTCAGAGGAAGATTCTGAGCACCTTCTAAATGAAGAGCTTCAAACTCATCCACTTCTCTCACGTCCACTAAAGAAAGTTGGTCATTTTGGTAAAGCTGGTAAAATGCGTCAAAGGCTATTTCTTTCATTCTTTTTCTCCTAAAATAGTTTTAATTCTTTTTTTCAAATCCGGCACCACTTCTGACTCAAACCAAGGATTTTTGGCCATCCAGATTTGATTTCGTGGTGAAGGGTGAACTAGTGGAAAATAGGTTGGCAAGTAGTTCTGGTAATGTTTTACCCGTTCTGTTACCTTGCCACTGACTTTCTCCTGTAAATAGTAGGCTTGGGCATATTGCCCAATCAAGAGGGTCAACTGAATATCGGGCAATTCTCGCAAGAGTTGCGGATGCCATTTTTCTGCAAAGCCAGTTCTCGGTGGCAGGTCACCTGACTTGCCATGCCCTGGAAAGTAAAAATCCATAGGCAGAACAGCAAAATAACCTGAATTGTAAAAGGTATCTTCATCCACACCGAGCCAGTTGCGCAAGCGGTCACCACTTTTGTCCTTCCAGTAAAGGCCTGCTTCTTGGGTTTTAAGACCAGGCGCTTGACCGATGATATTGATGCGAGCAGTTTTTGGCGCCGCAAAGAGAGGCTCAATGCCACGCTTTGTATAGTCGACATTCTGTGGATCCGCCATAATAGCCTGCTTGATTCTTTCAATTTGAGACATCTACTTTCCCTCCAAAAAGAAGTCTAAGCATAAGATCTCAGACTTCTATCGTTTTATTTGATCAATTCATAAATAGCTTCGGCATAAATTGCTGCTGCTCGGAAGAGATCATCCAAGGCGATAAATTCATTGGCTTGGTGCATGGTATCAATCGAGTCTGGGAACATAGCACCATAGGCAACACCTCGTTCTAGCAAGCGACCAAAGGTTCCACCACCGATAACTTGCTCGTGACCTTTAAGTCCAGTTTGTTTTTCATAGACATTCAACAAGGTTTGCACAAGTGGATCTTCCATTGGCACATAGTGAGGCGTATGACCGTGTTCAGAAAGGCTAACAGAAGCAACCGGTAAGTTTTCAAGGACTGACTTGATTTGTTCTGGACTTGTTCCTTTTGGATAGCGGATATTAAGGGCAATGGTATTATCAGCACTTGTTTCATCGAAGCGGAAGACCCCCGCATTCATAGAAAGAGCACCCATCTTTTCATCCACATGGGCAATCTTGAGATTTTCACCCTCATGGTCGTTCAAGAGAATCTTACCAGCGATGTCAAGGTAGTCTTTGGCTGGACCAGCAAAGTCAAACTGGCTAAGGAAGAGGGCTAGGTAAGTCGCACCATTAACACCTGAAGCAGGCATAGCACCATGGGCTGATTTACCAATGATCGTCACCTTGTATTGATCAGCTTCTTCTTGAATTTCTCCTCTGAGTTTGTGTTCTGCAACAAAGGCATCTAGTTTAGCTTGCAAGTCAGTCAAATCTCCTGAAACGACTGCTGTTGCTGATTCTGGTACCATATTTTCACGTAAACCACCTGTAAAGCTGTGAAGACGGGCAGCACCTGCATTTTCACCTGCAAAGTGGAGGTATTCCGTGATATTTCCTTTTTCACCATTGATGATAGGGAATTCAGCGTCTGGAGAGAAACCAAAGTCTGGTTTTGCAAGTCCTACGTGCTCGAAATAGTAGTCCATGTCTGCCCAACCTGATTCTTCATCTGTTCCAACGATGAAACGAACTTTCTTAGAAGTTGGAAGTCCCAATTCTTTGATAATTTTCAAACCATAGTAACAAGCCGTTGTAGGACCCTTGTCGTCCGAAGCCCCACGCGCATAAAGGCGACCGTCTTTGATAGTTGGTGTGTAAGGGTCTGTATCCCAACCGCTACCAGCAGGAACCACATCCATATGGGCAAAGATGCCGAGGACTTCTTCTCCATCACCAAACTCGAAGTGTCCTGCATAGTTGTCAACATTTTTAGTTGGGTAGCCATCACGATCTGCTATTTCAAGGAATTTTTCCAAGGCTTTTACTGGACCAGGCCCAAATGGATGTTCAGCATCAACCTTGCTGTCATCACGTTCTGAGTTGATTTCCAAAAGGCTAAACAAGTCAGCCAAGAGGTCTTCTTTGCGTTTTTCTACTTCTGCTGTAAAATCAATTGCTGTCATTTTTTTCTTCTTTCTATCTTTTCTCGATGATTTCATCTACTGGCAAGCGGTAGCTTGGTTCCAATTTCTCGTCTGTATAACCTACCGTAATCAAAAGTTCTGGACGGAAACGGTCTTCGATATCCAAAACTTCGTTGACTTTTGATTTGTCAAAACCAAGAATCAGATTTGATCCGATTCCTTGGTCTGTAAGAGCGAGAACCAAGTTCATAGCAACCAAACCTGCATTGAGGGCTAGGTAGTCGCTGACTTGTTGTTCATTGTAACGGGCAAATTCAGCTGGCAAATTTTTCATAAAGTATTGAAGTTGTTCTTCAGAAAAGTTATTAGCACCACCAACTCGGGCAATCTTACGAGCACGTTTAGCCAAATCTGTGTCTGTAAACAAGACAATAGTTACAGGCGCTGATGATACCTGTTCAAAGTTTGAACCGTAAGCCAATTTTGCTAGTTCGGCATTTTTCTCACGTACCACCACAAATTTCCAAGGCTGGCTGTTGTGGGCACTTGGTGCTAAGGTTGCAATTTCGATAGCCGTACGCACATCTTTTGGATCAACTGGCTTATCAGTGAAATGCTTAGTCGCATGACGTTTTTTATTTAATTCAAGAAATTTCATAATCGATTTCCTTTTCTAATTCTACTACTTCCATTCTACCATATTTTGAAAGAGCTTGCAGAGATTTTTCATAGAAAGAAATTGGAACAAGGATAAGCAACCGAATGAAGAAAACCATTTAAATCAGGAATCCCCTCATCCAGTTCCAATTAATTTTCAGTTACTTAAAGAAACTAGTCTATCTTATATTATGACTTTATAGCCTCCAAGAAATCCTTCACATCCTCTACATACCCATGCTTTTCTATTAAGCTTGCTAATAGTTCCAGATTGTGTCCCTGATAGTTATCTTCACGACGTAGCTCTTCATACATTTCGATAAAGGGAATCCCCTTGGACTTGGCCAATTCTAACTCCGCTTCATAATCATAAGTAACTTTACGAAATAGGATATTTACCAATTCCCCATCTTCAACTTCTATCACGACATACTGGGCACGGTGATTTTTTAACGCCTCCCAATTAAAATAGGGCATGCCAATCGACCCTGGATTAATGATTTGTTGCCCTTGACTGCCATAACGAAGCAACTGCTTGTGAACATGACCATAGACTGCCACGTCAACTTCATCATCTAGGAGTTGGTCAAATTTCTCTGTATCATTCTCAACTAGCAAGTCACCACCATAGTTCTTATTTGGCAAATTATGAGAGATAGAAAAGCGCAATCCGTCAATTTCTTTCTTTTCCAGCAAAGGCAAGCTTCGTAGCCAGACAATCGTTGCAGGATCCATTTGCTCCATCAAAAACTGGGTCATGCGCATTGACTGGATTTCTTTCGGATGTTCCAAACCGTATTGCCCATCCAAGGCCTCAAGGACACGATCATCCCAATTTCCTCGAACACTTGCTGTGATAGGAAGGTCCTTTAGCAGAGCGACTAAGTCATTTGCGCCGGGACCGGGAAGAAAAATATCTCCCAGAAGCCAGTATTCACTGACTCCTTGATTTTTAGCATCTGCAATCACTGCTTCTAGCGCCGTCGCATTGCCATGAATATCTGATAAAATTGCGATTTTATGGTTCATGATGGTCTCCTTCTGTTTGGTAATCTACTCTCTTTTCCGCCACTTGAGGCAAGGCTTCTGCCTCCTGCGGGTTCAACTTTCTCTGCACAGCCTCTGCAACCGCTCTAGGTACTCCAACTTCGACAATCTCATCCACACTGGCTTCCTTGATTTTGGTCAAAGACTTGAAATGCTTCATGAGATTCTGCTTGCGTTTAGGTCCCAGACCGTCAATTCCATCCAGTTGTGATGAAAAAGAATTTTTGGAGCGCAGTTGACGGTGGAACGTAATAGCAAAGCGGTGGACCTCATCTTGGATACGTTGGAGCAGGAAAAATTCCTGAGAATTGCGAGATAACCCCACCACCTCAAGCGGATCTCCAAAGAGCAATTCATGGGTTTGGTGCTTGTCATTCTTTTGCAGACCTGCAATGGGGATATCCAAGCCCAGTTCTTCTTGGATGACCTGCTTGGCGATATTGACTTGACCTTGTCCCCCATCGATGACAATCAAATCTGGAGGAGTCAAACCGTCACGCTGTACTCGACCATAGCGCCTGCGAATGACTTCTCGCATACTGGCATAGTCGTCTGGCCCGACGACAGTCTTGATTTTATACTTACGGTAATCCTTCTTACTAGGTTTTCCGTTGACAAAGACCACCATGGCTGAAACAGGACTAGTTCCCATGATATTGGAGTTATCAAAGGACTCAATGCGAACTGGAGTCGGAATTTGGAGCAAGCGGCCTAGATTTTCAATAGCTCCTTGTGTCTTTTCGACAGATTTTTCTAACAAATTGAACTTCTGCTCTAGACTGACTCGAGCATTCTTTATAGCCAAATTGACCAGTTGCTTTTTCTCTCCACGCTGGGGTTTGAGAATCTTGGTGTCTACCAAGGCCTTGACAGCTTCTTCGTCAATATCCTGCGGAATCAGTACCTCATTGGGAACTAGGTGAGATTTTTCTTGATAGAATTGTCCTACATAGGTTAGAAAGTCCTCATCCGGATCATTATAATAAGGGAAAAGATTGACATCGCGCTCAATAAGCTTGCCCTGACGAACAAAGAAAACCTGAACACACATCCATCCCTTGTCCACATAGTAGCCAAAGACATCCCGATTTTGGAGATCCTTGGCCATGACCCGTTGCTTGGTTCGAAGCGTTCCAATGGCTTGAATTAGGTCACGGTATTCCGCCGCACGTTCAAATTCCATAGTCTGGGCTGCCTTTGCCATCTTACCTTTGAGGTCATCGATAATTTGATCATCCTGCCCTTTTAGAAAATCAGAAACCTCCTGAGCCATAGACTTAAAATAGAACTCATCTTTCTTACAGATAGTGTGAGCCATACATTGGCCGATATGGTAGTAAAAACAAACCTTAGACGGTGGATTCGTACACTTTCGAAAAGGGAAAATCCGATCCAGTAGTCGCTTGATTTCATTGGCTGCTCCCACATCTGGATAAGGTCCAAAGTAGAGACCTCCGTCCTTTTTGACCTGACGGGTGATAATCAAACGAGGATAGCGTTCATTGGTGATTTTGATGAAAGGATAGGACTTGTCATCCTTGAGCATGATATTGTACTTGGGCTTGTTTTCCTTGATTAGGTTGATTTCCAGAAGGAGAGCCTCAATATTAGACTCAGTAACGATAAATTCAAAATCCACAATTTCAGACACCAAGGCCTCTGTTTTGGTATCATGACTTCCACGGAAATAAGACCTCACGCGGTTACGCAGATTTTTTGCCTTTCCTACATAGATAATGGTGCCGTTTTTATCCTTGTGAATGTAGCAACCAGGGCTGGTCGGCAAGAGCTCTAGTTTTGATTTAATCAAGTTATTCATAGTTCCATTATAGCAAAAAAGTAGGGAAAGATTGTTCCCTACTCATTGGTCTCATATAATTTTCGAAGGTTTGCAACATCCACTTCCTGGATACCATAAAAGGAACCCGCAGGTTGCATGACAGACTTTTCATCTGTATGGTCCAAGCCAATCGCATGACCCAACTCATGTTCTGCCGTATGGACAAGGCGCTCATAGGAATAACCATAATTTGGATTGGATAGATAATAATGATTCAGGCGCACCGTCACAGACAAGAATTGCCCCGTTAAGAGATTGGTCTGACTTTCCGCTTCTCCTGCCACAGGAGTGCCTCCGTCATTCATCTCCGTAGCCAAGATATCTGCCTTGCTGGACTCGGTGACAAGTTCAAAGTTAAAAGCACCAGTTTGATTCCAATTCTGAATCGCTTCTACATAAGCTTCTTGAAATCCTGAATCCATCTGCGGATCTAGGTAAATACGAGCAGAAGCCTGCGGCCACCTTCCTTCAGAGTGTTGGTGGCTATCTGTCTGGTTCAACTTAGGCAGTTGCCCTGTTTTTTCCCATTGGTCGATACTTTGTTGACCAATTTTTACTGACCGTTCTGCTTGCTTTAGCGCTCCTTGAAAATCTCCGTTAAGATACCAGAGAAGTCCAAAAGCAAAAGCACACAAAAGAAAAGCTATCCAAACCAGGCGCCAAAACAAACGCCACACAAAAGAAAAGAAAGCCCCTATCAAACGAAAAATCCAGCGCATGTCTCTCCACCTTTCTAGCAAATAAAGTCTATTTTACTAAAATAAGCTGAAAGAAAGCTAAAGACCAATTTTCTTATCTTAGCGTCCTAATATTTTTTTGAGTAACTGAATAGCTTTATATTTTAGGGGAGATGGATAATAACGGAAAGTTCCTGCTTTACGTACAATATAACCATTAAAATTTTGTTTAAAACGTAAAACACCATCACTACCATCAAAAATCCCTTGAATCCCTAGAAAGTTGTATTTAGGGATCCCACGTTTTATGCTTTCCAACATAACATATTTCTGAAGCAAAGCTGGTGCATAAAATTTATTAAACTCAGTATAGGAACCACTAAAAAGATAGGTCGTTTCTTGAGGCATATAAATAAATAAACTACCTGCTAAGACAAGATCTTTCTCTCCATATTTTTTAATCAACTCTCGTGCTTCTGCTTTTCGAACTTCAAAGCTTTCATACTGCCTAGCCAACTCTTTGTGTTCTTTTTTCTTTTGTGCAGAATCTGGATATTGTTCTAATAAGAGTAATGAGGTAGCTATTTTTTCAGATAATTCTTTTTGCTTATGTATTAAATTTTGTATATATTCTCCTAAATTTAGAATAGCAATTACAAACTCGGCTTTTTCTCCAAAAGAGTCATAAAAATGCTCATAATATTCTAAACTTTTATCACTATATTCTCGACGTTCAGAGGTTGTTTTTGTTATATCTTTAAAAATTGAAAGTTCTTCACGATTTAATTTTTTCAACTGAATACCAAATGTATCAGCCTTTTTCACCAAAGCTTTCCCCTTTTTACTAAAACTGTTAAGCAAGGTCTTTTCAGTTAGCTCATTCAAATCTTTACAATATAACCAATCCGGTTCTCCACCTGGGTAACCTGTTTTTAAACCATCAAATTGATAACCTAAATCAGTCAAATCTTGAATAATACTTTTTTTCTCAGCATCTATTGGATTACCTTCACCATCAAAAGTTTGATAAGTTTCATAAGGTTTTACAAGCAACTCTAATACACCATTTTGCTTGGCATATTCTTTTAACTCCGCATAAAAAACTGGGAGAGCATCTTGTTGGGTATAAATCGGCCCCGAATTGATCTCCATATGTAGGCCACCCAGCATGGGCAAGCTATAAACCAGAGCTGCAACTTGAATTTCTCCTTCTTGATTCAATGCAAGATAAACAATTCGAGCCCCTCTTTTTTCTAACAAGTCCCCCATCTGGACAGATTGCATAAAAGAACGAGAAGAGACCTGATCAGAATAAGCTTGAAATTCTTCTTTTGTGAGTGTAATTAATGCCATGTACTTACCTTCTATGATGTTTTGTTCTTAATGCCTTGCGAAAATCAAGAGCGATTCTTAACAGAGAATAAAGAGGATGGGTGGGCATTGTAAACTCACCCAAGTATTCTTCAATCGTTGGATTAAATTTTTCCTTAAAATGGTAAAGTCCACCATTGAGAGAGTTTTCAACACCACCTAAATTTTGCCACACCATACCTCGCTCAAAGGCATAGCGAGCTGTTTCATACCAAGTTAAAATTGGTGCATTATAACGTTTAAAAGCATCATCCATACCAGCATATAGATTAACAGAGGTATTACCAAATTCCAAACTCAAAGTAGCTGCTAAAGGAATGTTTGATTTTTCTTCATTCAGATATCTCTGCAAGAAATCTCTTTCTTCTACCAAACGCTCTTTTTCCTTCTTCTGGGCTTCTACTTTTGAAGTTCGAGTCGACTCAGTAAACGCCTCTTCCAACGCTAAGTTTTTCGCTAACTGTTCTTCTAATTCTCGTAAACGCTTAGCGATATCCAGAGTAGCCAGCGTAATGTAGGCCTTGTCCTTAAAATTATCTAACAATTTTTTATAATAGGCTTCATTCCTCAAATGGATATCTTTTCGCTTCTCAGTTTTTTTCATCAAAAACGAGAAAGATTCTAACAATTCATCTCTACCAATCTGAATCTCTACACCCTTATTTCGAGCGGATCGAATAGCTTGTTTTGTTGACTTGCAAAGTTTATCTTCTATAAAATTTTCCTTGTATACTTTTGCCTGAATACGAGGCTGAATGGTATCTCCCATTCCATCGGTCTTTCCTGACCACCTTACTCCCATTCTTTGCAAATTTTCAATAATAGCCATATTTTCAGGATATTCTATTTTTTCATGCTTGATTGAACTTTGCGATAGGCAAATACTTGGGTCAAAAATCACAAAAATCGCTCTCTTGCTTCGAGCATAGGACTTAATGGATTGAAGAACAAAGTTCAAGAGTTCAGCATCCTTATAATCTAATACAGGACCTCTTGGGATATAAAACATTCTATAGCCTAGAGGAAGAGTTTTAATCAAAATACTAGCTGTAGCCAGTAATTTATCTCCTCGGTAGGCGCCAAACTTTTCATGTTGCCAATCAGACTTAACCTCTTCCCAAGCACTACTTTGTAATACATTGACTAATTCATGTTCTTTAACAAACTGATCATATTCTAATGTGGGAATGCCAATTTGATAACGATACATCTCTTACTCTCTTTCCAACAATAATAGAATTTAACTACTATTCTACTATTTTTGTTTAGAAAGTCTAGTAAAAACATATTTTAGTTTCTATTCCATAGAAGACATGGTTATTGAAAGAGTAATACAAACTAAACTAGCTTAATCTCTCTTCTAATTTGAAATCGATTGGTAGGGTTGCTAAGAACCGTTCCAATTGTTTTTCCCAGTAGTACCATTCGTGAGTTCCAGCACTATGGCTATAGGTCACATCAAATCCCAGTTTTTTGAGATTTTTCACTGCTAGATTATTGGCTTCATACAAGAAATCCTGCTCGCCACACCAAGCCCACAGCTTGGTCTTTTTATCCGATTTTTTAGCCAGACTTTCTAGAGAATAAGGACTAGTTGTCCAATCTTTAATCTCTCCAAAAACACCCCTCCAATAAGCCGGTGTTCCCAAATTTTGGCTCTCAGGAGAAAAATCTTGAAAGCTAAGGGCGCCTGAAAAACTAGCTGCATGAGAAAAACGATTTGTTGCAAGAGCCAGTTTGAAACAGCCATAGCCTCCCATAGAAAGGCCAGCGATAAAGGTCTTTTCACGCTTACTGGTCATGTTAGGGAAGAAACGTTTTAGAACCTGCGGCAATTCCTCTGCTATAGCTGTATAATAGTCAAAACCATATTGGGTATCGGTGTACCAACCATTGCTGGTATTGGGCATGACGACGATGAGATTAGTGCCTCGAAGTAAGCGTTCTACGTTGGTCCGCTTGAGCCAACTATTATGGTTGCCAGACATCCCGTGCAAGAGGTACAAGACTGGAATGTCTTTACAATCTGGTTCTTCCACTCGATTGGCATCGGGGTAAAGAACATTCACTCCCCACTCCATATCCAAAACTTGTGAGTAATACTCGATTTTCATTACTGCCATAATTTTTCCTCTATTTTTCTATAAGAAAAAGCCGAAACTCGACTTTCTCCCTGTTTATTTCAACGATTATTTTGCTTCCATGACTACTGGTAAAATAGCTGGACGACGTTTGGTTTGGTCAAAGAGATACTTGGTCAGATTATCACGAACCTTCCCTTTAAGATCTGCCCAGTCAAAGTCATCTCCTTGAAGATAGTCTTCTACCGTTTGGTTAATCAATTCTGAACTTTCACGGAGAATATCGCGGCTCTTCTTGAGATAAACAAATCCACGCGTGTGAACACGAGCCTTGGCCACAATTTTCTTCTCACGACGATTAACGGTGATTGCTACGATAAAAATACCGTCCTCTGACAAGACCTTACGGTCACGAAGAACCACATTACCAACATCACCGATAGCATTTCCGTCAATCAAGACATCCCCTGCCGAAACCGCTCCAGCTGGGACAAAATCCCCATTCTCATAAGCCATGCTTGTTCCCTTTTTAGGGATAAAAATGCGTTCTGGCAACATTCCAACTGCCATAGCAGCCTTAGCATGGGCATCTAACTCACGGTATTCCCCTTGAATCGGGAAGAGATACTTGGGTTGCAAGAGATTGATCATCAACTGCAAATCACGCGCATTCCCATGTCCTGACACACGCAAGCTTTGGGTAATCAATTTAACAACCCCGCCAGCTTGGTAAATCATATTTTCCACACGCGCCATGACTGCTTCTTTAGCGATAGACGGAGTGGTTACGATATAGACTAGGTCACCGTCCTTGATTTCCACATAACGGTGACGACCAATCGACATCTTGCGAAGACCGTTGATAGGCTCACCCATACGACCTGTCTCAAGGATAATCAACTCATGGTCTTCAAAGCGAGACATATCTTTTGGTTTAATCAAAAGACTCTCGTTAGCTAGAGATAATTTCTTGAGGCGAATCGCAGTACGGACGATATTTTCAATATCGAATCCTGTCAAGACCACACGACGGCCTGTTGCATCCGCAGCGTCAAACACCTGCTGGATACGAGAGAGGTTGCTGGCTACCGCCGCAACGATAATACGACCATCCCAGTCCGAAATGGTTTGAGTGATCTCGTCCCCAACTTCACTTTCGCTAGCCACTTGGATATTACTGTCCGCATTGGCTGAATCGCTAAGAAGAGCCAGAACTCCATCACGACCGATTTCTGCCAAACGAGCAAAGTCTGTCGCATAAGATTCACTAGCTGTCTGGTCAAATTTGAAGTCACCTGTGTAAACGATGCTACCTTCAGCTGTCTTCAAGACAACACCCAGACTTTCTGGGATAGAGTGGGTCGTACGGAAGAAGGAAACCACAGTCCCTCCAAAATCAATCTCCGTATCCTCATCAATGACATGGAAATCATTAAATTTCTTAACCGTGTCATTTCCTTTGACAAAGAGTTTGGCCAACTCAATGGTCAGCTCAGACCCGAATACAGGCACCTTGGCTTCAGCCAAGAGATAAGGCAGAGCACCAATGGCATCCGCATGGCCGTGGGTCAAGAAGACCCCAGCGATACGATCGCTATTTTCAAAAAGATAGTCCATATTGGGAATGACCACGTCCACCCCTAGTTGTTCATTTTCAGGGTATTTCAGACCTGCATCCAAAACGAAAATAGACCCATCGATTTCAGCGATATACATATTTTTCCCATTTTCACGGACACCGCCAAGTGTTGTTAAACTGATATTACTCATTTTTCCTCCGAAAGCTTAGTTTATCTTGATTATAGGGTTACTTACCCTTTTATTCTAAAAGCACTATTACTTTTATACTCTTCAAAAATCAAATTCAAACCACGTCAGCTTCGCCTTGGATTATATATGTTGACTGACTTCGTCAGTCTTATCTACAACCTCAAAGCAGTGCTTTGAGCAACCTGCAGCTAGCTTCCTAGTTTGCTCTCTGATTTTCATTGAGTATTAGCCGAATCTTTTCCTACCATTATACCATTTTTTTAATGATTTTCAAAATGAAGATTTGTTTTCAAAAAAGAGCTGGTTTCCCAACTCTTTCCTATGATCTACTCTTTTTCCATTAAAAAGTCATAAATTTCTTGCACGGTACCCAGCGCCATCATTTCTTGGTCTTTGACGGTTTGTTTAAGATTTTGGTAAATCTGACTCTCAGCTATATCACGCTTTTCAGCCTCTTTATTCACTGTCATAACGCCATCTTTGATTGTCACAAAACCTAATTCTTCAAATACTTGAATCATTTTGACCAGCAAGATTTGCTGAATATTAAGATAAGCTGCCAAATCTTTCAGCTTATAGCGAATATCAAACTCTGGAAACTGGTAGATAGTCTTGTACAATTTAGCAAACTGCTCTCTAGTCCCATAGCCTGTCAGATAGTAGGCCTTGTCAATATCATTTTTGAAATAGACAGCAGAGAAATTCTGTTCCTGAAAAATGGTCTTCAGCTGAGTAATATCCTCAGGAATGGTTTTTACAACCACAGCATCACTATTTACTAGATTGGGCAGTTCTCCAGCAAAATCCAAGACTGGAACTCCTTCTGGCAAGACTGCATTCTTCCCACGGATGTTAAAAAGTTGAACACCCTCTACACGCGCATCCACCATCATCAACTGGAGGGCAGTTTGGCCATTCCATTGGTTGACAGACAATTTGACTGCCAGCTCTAGATTCTTGGTTTGAGAAAACTCTGTCGCCCATCTACCTTGTCCGAAGGCCACCACTTCAAAACTCGCCTCACCTTTGGAAATTTTCAACTTGAGATGGGCATTGCCTGCCCCCATAGTACGGGCACTTTCGACCTGAAAATCCTTTATATAAAATACAGGTTTCTGATTGTCCATGCCAAAGGGAGCTAAACGTTCAAAACTTTTGACCGTTTCCAAGCTAAGTGTCTCCAAATCCAGTTCTTCATCTAAATTTAACTTGTTCTTGCCAGCAGCATCTGCGCCTTTTTCACGGACATAATCTTCCAAAACCTGAGATAAATCTGAGAGTTTCTCCACTTCCAGCGTCATTCCTGCTGCGCCAGCATGACCGCCAAATGCGATAAAGAGGTCGCGATGGGAATCAAGGGCTTCAAAAATATCGACCGCTTCCACACTACGAGCACTACCCTTGGCACGACCGTCCTCTATATTGAGAACGATGACTGTCTGTCCTAGTTCTTCCAACAAACGACCAGCCACGATTCCCAGAACCCCAGGATTCCAGCCTTCCTTAGCCAAAACTTGGACCTTCTTCTCAGGATTCACCATGATCTTAGCTTCTTCATAGATAGACTGAACGATTTCCTTGCGCTCTTCGTTTTTCTGATGAATCATGAGAGCAATCTCGTGAGCTTCCTCATCATCAAAGCCAGTCAGCAAATCAATGGCAGGATTAGGATCATCCAAGCGACCCAAGGCATTCAAACGAGGGGCAATCTGGAAACCAACTGTTTCTTCTGTTACTTCGTTGACAGCAATCCCAGCCATGTCCAGCATTTCTTGCAGACCAATGCGCTGAGTGTGCCCCAACATTTCCAGACCATATTGAACCAAGATACGGTTCTCATCTGTTAAGCTTACCATATCAGCAATGGTACCAATAGCGACCAAATCAAGCAATTCCACTTGTACTTCTTCTAAAAGGGCACAAGCCAGCTTGAAAGCAACTCCACAACCAGCCAAATATTTGAAAGGATAGTCCGCATCCTGATGTTCAGGATGGACAATAGCATAGGCATCTGGTAAGGTTTCAGGCATAGAATGGTGGTCAGTCACAATGACATCTACTCCCATAGACTGGGCCAATTCAATAGCCTCGTGACCCGCAACCCCATTATCCACCGTCACAATCAAGGAAATTCCTTCTTGCTCGATAAAATATTTGTAAACACTGGCATTAGGTCCATAACCGTCGGTAAAACGATTGGGCAAGTAAACACGGCACTCAGCGCCAAGCTGTTCCAAGCTTTCCTTCACAATCGAAGCCGAAGTCATGCCATCCGCATCATAGTCTCCATAAACGAGAATACTTTCCCCTTCTTCAATGGCCTGACGAATCCGTTCCACTGCCTTATCCATATCATGGAGTAGATAAGGGTCATGCAAGTCCTCCAAGGAAGGTTCTAAAAACTTCTTCAGACTTTCTTGGTCCTGAATCCCTCTTTCAAATAATAACCGAGCCACCTCAGGACCCAGTCCAGCCTTCTTGGCTATCTTTGTAAAATCCGCATCTTCTACTTGCGGGGCAAACTGCCATTCATAAGTAGGTGTTATCAACAAGACATCCACTCTTTCTAAGAATTCTATTGCTTCATTATAACATGATTTAGGCTTTTTCTCTATCCTGATTGCTTTCTACAAAAATTTTACTAACTTTTTTCTGATATGATTTGACAAGGCAATTCTTTTGGTGTAGAATCATGTTATAAAATCTAACACAAAGGAGATTCCTTATGGCTTTAGTAGAATTTGAACACGTCGAAAAATATTACGGAGACTACCACGCACTCCGCGACATCAATCTCCGTTTTGAAAAAGGGCAAGTCGTTGTCCTCCTTGGACCTTCTGGTTCTGGGAAGTCCACTCTTATCCGTACGATTAATGGTTTAGAGGCTATCGACAAGGGAAGTCTTCTAGTAAATGGTCACCAAGTTGCTGGTGCCAGCCAGAAAGATTTAGTACCGCTTCGCAAGGAAGTCGGTATGGTTTTCCAGCATTTCAACCTCTATCCACACAAAACAGTGTTAGAAAACGTAACACTAGCTCCCATAAAAGTTCTAGGAATTGATAAAATAGAAGCTGAAAAAACAGCCCAAAAATATCTGGAATTTGTAAATATGTGGGACAAGAAAGATTCTTATCCAGCCATGCTATCTGGTGGACAAAAACAACGGATTGCCATCGCACGTGGACTCGCTATGCATCCGGAACTCCTCCTCTTTGATGAGCCAACATCTGCTCTTGACCCTGAAACCATCGGCGATGTTCTGGCAGTTATGCAAAAATTAGCCCACGATGGTATGAATATGATTGTCGTTACTCATGAAATGGGCTTTGCCCGTGAAGTTGCTGACCGCATCATCTTTATGGCTGACGGAGAAGTTTTGGTAGATACGACAGATGTTGATGACTTTTTCGACAATCCAAGCGAACCTCGTGCCCAACAATTCCTCAGCAAAATCATCAACCACGAAAGTGACAAAGTCAAATAAGGAGGCGTCTATGAAAAAGAAATTCTTTTTATCAGCATTATTGATTAGCCTTTTCGGCCTTGCTGCTGCAAAACCAGTTCAGGCTGATACCAGTGTCACAGACATTCAAAAGAGAGGCGAGCTGGTTGTCGGTGTGAAACAAGACGTTCCCAACTTCGGCTACAAGGATCCCAAGACAGGGACCTATTCTGGTATCGAAACCGACTTGGCCAAGATGGTAGCTGATGAGCTCAAGGTCAAGGTTCGTTATGTGCCGGTTACAGCACAAACTCGCGGACCGCTTCTAGACAATGAACAGGTCGATATGGATATCGCGACCTTTACCATCACAGATGAACGAAAAAAACTCTATAACTTCACCAGCCCTTACTACACAGATGCTTCTGGATTTTTGGTCAATAAATCTGCTAAAATCAAAAAGATTGAGGACCTAAACGGCAAAACCATCGGGGTTGCCCAAGGTTCCATTACTCAACGCCTGATTACCGAACTGGGTAAAAAGAAAGGCTTAACCTTTAAATTCGTCGAACTTGGTTCCTACCCAGAATTGATTACTTCCCTTCACGCTCACCGTATCGATGCCTTTTCCGTTGACCGTTCTATCCTATCTGGCTACATCAGTAAGCGGACAGAACTACTAGATGATAGTTTCAAGCCATCTGACTACGGTATCGTTACTAAGAAATCAAATACAGAGCTCAACGACTATCTTGATAACTTGGTTACTAAATGGAGCAAGGATGGCAGTTTGCAAAAACTCTATGACCGTTACAAGCTCAAACCATCTAGCCATACTGCAGATTAAGGAGGATACCCTATGACAGATTTATCATCTTGGACAGCCTATTTTCAGGATTTTGGACAATTTTTCAATGGTTTCCTCTTCACTCTTGCCCTAGCAATTGGATCCTTTATCCTCGCCATGGTTTTAGGCATCTTCTTTGGAGCCATGTCAACCAGCAAACGTCCAATTTTGCGCATTTTAGCTCGTATCTTTGTCGAATTTTACCAAAATACTCCCCTTTTGGTGCAGTTTGTTATCGTTTTTTATGGCCTACCTCTTATCAGTGACCATATCATCATGATTCCGATTTATTGGACAGCTGTTCTCTGCGTGGGACTCTATCACGGCGCCTATATCGCTGAGGTTATTCGCTCAGGCATTCAGTCTATTCCTAGCGGTCAGATGGAGGCCGCCCTGTCGCAAGGTTTTACCTATATCAGTGCCATGCGCTTGATTATCTTGCCTCAGGCCTTTCGTATCATTCTCCCTCCTTTGACCAACCAAATCGTCAACCTCATCAAGAACACCTCTACAGTTGCCATCATCTCTGGAGTGGACTTGATGTTTGTGACCAAGTCTTGGTCAGCACTTAACGGAAACTACATTCCAGCATTTTTAGGCGCTGCCCTGCTCTACTTCTCTCTTTGCTTCCCTGTTGCCCAGTTTGGTCGCAAGATGGAGCAGGCCAACAAAAAAGCCTATTCACTTTAGGAGGTTACTATGGAATCCATTTTAGAAGTTTTGACCCCAGATAACCTAGTCTTTATCTTTAAAGGATTTGGCTTGACCCTCTACATTTCTCTGATTGCCATCGTCCTCTCTACCCTTATCGGTACGGTGCTAGCTGTCATGAGAAATGGCAAAAATCCTATCTTGCGCATCATCTCCAGCATTTACATCGAGTTTGTGCGTAACGTTCCCAACCTCCTCTGGATTTTCACTATCTTTTTAGTGTTCAAGATGAAGTCCACTCCAGCTGGTATCACTGCCTTCACCCTCTTTACCTCAGCAGCCTTAGCTGAGATTATCCGTGGCGGTCTCAATGCCGTGGACAAGGGCCAGTACGAAGCGGGAATGTCGCAAGGATTTACCTCTATGCAAATCCTCTACCACATCATTCTCCCACAAGCGATCCGTAAAATGCTTCCAGCCATCATTTCTCAGTTTGTGACCGTGATTAAGGATACCAGTCTTCTTTACTCTGTTATCGCCCTACAAGAGCTCTTTGGAGCCAGCCAAATTCTCATGGGCCGTTATTTCGAACCAGAGCAAGTCTTCAGTCTTTATATCTTGATTGCCCTCATCTACTTCAGCTTTAACCTAGCAATCTCTAGCTTGTCTCATATGCTAGCAAAACGTTGGCAACAAGCTGCAGAATAACAAATTAGCTCTCCATGCGATATGGAGAGTTTTTTCTACGCAATCTCAAAAAACACTGCCAGATTTCTAGCAGTGTTTTGAGTTTCATTTATCTTAGTAGACTGTTTTTTCAGTTTCTACATCGAAGAAGTGTGCTTTGTTCAAGTCAAATCCAAGTTCAACTGTTGCACCTGTTTGCAAGTAGTCACGAGCATCAACTTTGGCAACAAATTCATCTTTACCAACTTGGCAGTAAAGGTGAGATTCTGAACCAAGCAATTCTGATACAGAGATAGTAGCTTTGACAACTGATTCTGGGAATGTTTCAAGGAAAGCAGGTTCTGCATTCACATCTTCTGGACGGATACCGAAGATCAATTCTTTACCTTCGTAGCCTTTTTCACGAAGAACTTTCAATGCTCCTTCTGGAACTTTCAAACGGAAACCGTCTGAAATAATTTCGCTACCAACCAATTTCACATTGATGAAGTTCATAGCTGGGCTTCCGATGAATCCTGCTACGAATTTGTTAACTGGGTTTTTGTAAACTTCTTGAGGAGTGCCGATTTGTTCTACACGTCCGATAGTACCTGTACCAGCAGGGTTCTTAGTTGCTGACATGATAACGATACGGTCTGCAAGTGTCATCGCTTCTGTTTGGTCGTGAGTTACGTAGATAGTTGTAGCTCCGATACGACGGTGGATTTTAGCGATTTCAGCACGCATTGATACACGAAGTTTGGCATCCAAGTTTGACAAAGGTTCGTCCATCAAGAATACTTTTGCATCACGGACAATCGCACGACCCATGGCAACACGTTGACGTTGACCACCTGAAAGGTCAGCAGGTTTACGTTCTAAGAATTCTTTCAATCCAAGGATTTCAGCTGCTTCTTGCACACGTTTGTCGATGTCTTCTTTGCTGTATTTACGCAATTTCAAACCGAAAGCCATGTTGTCATAAACAGTCATGTGTGGGTAAAGAGCGTAGTTTTGGAATACCATGGCGATGTCACGGTCTTTTGGAGCTACGTCGTTGACAACCACGCCATCGATAGATGCAGTTCCTTCTGTAATATCCTCAAGACCTGCAATCATACGAAGAGTTGTTGATTTACCACATCCTGAAGGACCTACGAAAACGATAAATTCTTTGTCTTTGATGTCCAAGTTGAAGTCTTCAACTGAATAGTGTTCGCTGTTTGGATATTTTTTGTAAATGTTTTTAAGATTCAATTCTACCATAAGGTGAACTCCTTTTGTATTTTGATAGTTTCATTATAGATGAAAACGCTTTATTTTTCTATGGCAAGGTGACCAAAAAAATAAAAAAGTTCTGTGCAACTTGCACAAAACTTTAGAGAATATCTGGTAAAATCAATTGATAACACAGAGTAAGGTCTGTCAATTCCTTCAACTGAAGCCCTGTCAATTCTTCCCACTTATCAATCTTGTATTGGAGAGAATTGCGGTGTAGATAGAGTTGCTGGGCTGTTTTAGTGAGAACAGCACTGTTTTCCCAAAGAGAGAGAATGATTTCCTGAATCTGATCTTGATCCAAAATCATCTGGTGTAGATATTCCTTGATTGCCTTCAAGTCCACGAGTCTTTCTCCCATACTCCAAAGATAGAGTTGCGAAAAGGTATGAACACCTTGGTGACCCTGACGCCACCAAGTCTTAAATAAATTCCGCTCTGCTTTAATCAAATCGGATAGGGCTTGGTGCACCGTCTGAGACCAAACCTGGCCTAACATGATAGAGAGACGCAATCCAAAGTCATACTCAACCGCTTCAATCGTATCACTTAAAATAGCTCGTACAGAGGTGTATTTGTCTTGCTGAAGCACGAAAACATAATCCTGAGCTCCGACCTGAAGCACCGTTTGACAGTTAGGAAATAGGGTGCGCATCATATCTAGCCAAGAAGCTAGATTTTCCTGCTGAAAATAGGAAAGATGGCAATAAACCAACTGAATCTTTTTAAAAGCTTGCGGTGCCTGTCCCTTGCCCTCAACCAGATAAGAATACCAAGGATTGAGTGAACGAGCCTGCTCCTGCTGGGTCAAAAGAGAAATCAACTGCTTCTCACGCTCGCTGAGCCCAGATTTCTCCAGCAAAAGCCAATGCTGAGAAGCTAAAGGGAGAGTGAGATAGCCCTCTTTCTCTACTGGTTGGTCTGAAATCTGAGCCTCAGGAAACCAGTCTTGTAGTTCTTTTGCCATCATGTCCTAGCCCTCCACTTTTTGGATGCACCACGAAATCAAGCTCCCAAGACGTTCCAGATTTTCAGTCATATGGAGATAGCCCATGACTGCTTCAAAACCTGTAGACATACGGTAAGTCACTACATCAGCATTTTTAGCCTTGGTGTGACTATTGGTATTGCGACCACGTTTGTAGATTTCTTCTTCTTTTTCCGTCAGGACTTCCTCCTCCAACATGAGGGAAATCAGGCGAGCCTGAGCCTTGGCTGACACATACTTGGTTGCTTCTTGATGGAGTTTATTGGGTTTGGTCATGCCTTTAAGAATGAGGTGACGACGAATATACATAGAATACACCGCATCTCCTTCAAAAGCTAACGCAATCCCGTTAATGAGATTGACATCAATCACGTGTCCACCTCACTCCATCTTTGGTGTCAAGGAGCTTAATCCCTTGAGCAGCCAATTGGTCACGGATCTGGTCCGCTGTCGCAAAGTCACGGTTGGCACGCGCTTCTTGGCGTTTTTGGATCAAATCTTCAATCTCTGCATCCAAAACTTCCTCAACAAAGACAATTCCAAAGACCTCTAACATAGCCGCAAGAGCTTCCTTAACACTTTCATCATAGTTACCTGAGTTAATCCATTTGGCCATTTCAAAGACAACTGTGATACCGTTGGCAGCGTTAAAATCTTCATCCATAGCTGCTACAAACTTATCTTTAAAGGCTTGTAACTCTTGAGCATCTACAGTTCCAGTAAATGGTTGCTCATAAGTGTTCTTCATATACTTGAGATTGGTCTCCGCATCCCGCACTGCCTTTTCTGTAAAGTTGATAGGTTTGCGGTAATGCTGAGTCGCAAAGAAGAAACGAAGCACTTGACCATCAAGAGTCTTAAGGGCATCGTGTACGGTGATAAAGTTGCCCAAGGACTTAGACATCTTGACATTATCGATATTGACAAAGCCATTGTGCATCCAGTAGTTAGCAAAGGTCTTGCCTGTTTTGGCTTCTGACTGGGCAATTTCATTGGTATGGTGAGGAAACTCTAGGTCAGCTCCACCACCGTGAATATCAATGGTGTCGCCCAAAATCTCTGTCGACATGACTGAACACTCGATGTGCCAGCCCGGACGACCAGGTCCCCAAGGACTGTCCCAAGAAATCTCGCCTGATTTGGCAGCTTTCCATAGGGCAAAGTCTACAGGATTTTCCTTACGAGCCGTTTCTTCATCGGTTCGACCTGAAGCACCTAGCTCCAAGTCTTCCAAGGTTTTATTGGCCAACTTGGCATAGTTATGAGATTTTTCCACACGGAAATAGACATCTCCTTGGCTCTCATAGGCAAAACATTTTTCAATCAAGTCTTCCACAAAGCGGATGATATCCGCCATAAACTCCACTACACGCGGATGGCGAGTCGCAGGTTTGACACCCAAGGCCGTCACATCCTCACGAAAGGCAACGATGTACTTGTTCGCAACCTCCTGAGGCGTGATACCTTCTTCCTTGGCACGGTTGATAATCTTATCATCCACATCCGTAAAATTGGAAATATAGGCAACCTCATAACCACGGTATTCAAAATAGCGACGAATCGTATCAAAAGCTACCGTTGAGCGGGCATTCCCCACGTGGATATAGTTGTACACGGTTGGCCCACAAACATACATCTTGACTTTGCCGTCCTCAATCGGGACAAACTCTCGCAAATCACGAGACATGGTATCGTAAATTTTAATCATGCGGTCCACTCCCTTCTCTATTTCTGACTTTTTCGGCTGAAAACCAGCTCTGCAAAAGGACCAAATTGTCTGAGGCTATCCAGTTGGTAAAAGCGCTGCCCTTCCTCTTGGGTAAAGAGGGGAACCCCCTTTCCTAGGATAAGGGGCGCTATCTGAATAATGAGGTGGTCGAAAAGATCCGCATCCAAGAGCGGTCCTACTAAGGAATTACCACCAATCACAAAGACATTTTTGCCTTTGTCAATCTGGTGAACAAAGTCCACCACATCCCCAGCTACTGGCTGGTAATTGCTGACAGGCAGGTTTCTATCATGCGTAAAGACATAGTTTTCCGTAGCTTGATAAAAACTTTCTACATCTTGCAAATCTTGGATTTCCTCAAAGGTCCGCTTGCCCATGATGGTGATATCCATTTGCCTGTAAAAGTCATCATAGCCTGTATCCTCTACAGAACCAAGCTGATGCAGCCAGTCTATCCTGTGCTGGCTGTCTGCCAAGTAGCCATCCATGGTGATACAGCCATAAAAATATACTGCCATTCTTGTAGTTTCCTTTCTAGTTCTGCTTCGCCTTCACTTAGCGGGATAGACCCAAAAGATTATACCTAAGCTAATGAAAGTATTCAGCAAAATCCTTTCTGGACAAGAAAAATAAACCAGAAAACAGCAATTCCAATCTGCAGCAGAAAGGTTCATTCTTAAACATTCAAGCGCCTCTCTTGTCTACTTCCGTCTCAAGGTGTAATAGATTTTAATCATAAAATAATAGTCAAGAAAACTAAAATCCGAGAACAGTTAGTTTCATCACTAAGAGTTCAATTGAATGTCAGTCCGAATGTCTCTACACTTCGGAATCCCTTGCTCCTTTATCATTCAGATAAACCACCTGAGTCTGTTTGACAAAACCAATTTTTTCATACAAGCGTTTGGCACCTACATTGCTATCTTCCACGGCAATCTGAAATTCCTTATCATTTTGCTCAATTAGTTGGTTGACAAGGGATTTTGCTAAATAGCTTCCATAGCCTTTTCCACGTTCAGGTTCCGATATTGCTAAACCGTAGAAATAATTCGTATCGCTCGATAAATCAACCGTGCAAGTTCCAATAACCTGATCGTTTTTTAACAAAATATATAAGCGACTTTCTGGATCCTTCAGAGCTTCAGCGACATATCTATCCACAATCTCTCTAGACTCATGTTCCTCTGAAAATGCCTGAAATTTTAACTGACTAATTTGATTTTGATACGAACTATCTGCTAACAAAACTTCAAGATTGGAAAGCTTTTCTAACGGATAAGGTCTTCTATCCTTACCTAACCAGGTTTCTGTATCCTCGTCCTCGACCAATCCCCAGTTGCTGACAAAATCAGGATAACGGTCTAGAAAAACACGCTCTGTCTGAAAAATAACTGAACGAATAGGGAAAGAAGCCGTTTCTTTCTCAAAACTAGTAAACAATGCACGCGCAATCCCCTGATGGCGATGACCTGGATGAACCAGTATCGTCACTTCTACATCTTGGTCATCTGCATAGACAGTTAATAAACCAACAAGTTCGCCTTTTTCATAATAAAGGAAAAAGGCGGGCATGTTTGGATCAAAATTAAGCATGTTAGAGAGATAGGGATCACGATAGGTACCGTCATAGTTTTGGCAACAGTTAATTAGTTTTTTCGCCTCAGATAACTCCTCTTGGCTTAACTTGTTTCTTGCTTGAATCATATAGCTATCCTCTACAAACCAGACGATCTGTGACTGGCTTCACGGGCATGCTCTAGCTTGTCTAGATAGTATTTCCGTTTCTCCTCTACCTCGTGAATGGTTGGCTCGTCTTTCTCACCATGAACTCGGACGATCTTAGCAGGAATTCCGACCACTGTCACATCACTTGGAACATCTGCAACAACTACTGCTGCTGCACCGACTTTGGCATTTTCACCGATTTCAACGGGTCCAATGACTTGGGCATGAGCTGATATCAAGGCTCCCTTTCGAACAGTAGGATGGCGTTTTCCACAGTCTTTCCCTGTTCCCCCAAGAGTCACTCCGTGATAGAGAAGAACGCCTTTTTCAACAATCGCTGTCTCTCCAATCACTAAGCCAGAACCGTGGTCAATAAAGACACCTGAATCAATCTGAGCTCCTGGATGAATCTCAATCTGAGTCCAAAAGCGCCAGAACTGACTGTGCATACGAGCCAGTAGTTTGAAGCCATGCTTCCAGAGAAAATGCGAGAGACGGTGGGCCGCCAAGGCCTTGACACCTGGATAAGTCAGCAAAACCTCCAAAGTGGTGCGGGCCGCTGGATCATTTTCTTTTACGATATCAATGGTTTCGCGCCACCATCCCATACATTTCTCCTTTTCTTATTCTGAATCTTTTGGTGTTTCTGTAAATTCTTTCTTAGGTTTGTGATCCTTGTGATGACGTGGGCGGTGAGGTCTCTCAGACTTTTCGCCTTTTTCATCACGTTCAGGTTTTGGAGGACGAGGAAGAAGAGCTTTCATAGAAGCATCCACACGTCCTTTTTCATCAATCTTAATAACCTTAACATCAACTTCATCCCCGATTGCTACCAAGTCTTCGACATTATTGGTACGAGTCCAAGCCATCTCAGAGATATGAACAAGGGCATCTGTCTTATCAAAGAGGTTAACAAAGGCACCAAATTTCTCGATACGAACGACTTTAGCACGGTAAACTTCGTCCACCTTAGCTTCACGAACCAAACCAGCAATGATTTCCTTCGCACGGTTAATGGCAGCTTGGTCGCTAGAGTAGATAGATACATTTCCTTCTTCATCGATATCAATTTTAACGCCTGTTTCAGCGATAATCTTGTCGATGGTTTCTCCACCCTTACCGATGACAATCTTAATCTTGTCCACATCAATCTTGATGGTATCAATTTTTGGAGCAGTTGGAGCCAATTCTGGACGAACTTCTGGAATGGTTGCTTCAATCACATCAAGGATTTCAAAACGGGCTTTCTTGGCTTGGGCAAGTGCTTCTGTCAAGATTTCTGCAGTAATCCCTTGAATTTTGATATCCATTTGTAGGGCTGTAATCCCGTCACGAGTTCCTGCAACCTTGAAGTCCATGTCTCCAAAGTGGTCTTCCAAACCTTGGATATCTGTCAAGACTGTGTAGTTATTTCCATCTGAGATGAGACCCATGGCAATACCAGCTACTGGCGCCTTGATTGGCACACCACCAGCCATAAGGGCAAGAGTTCCCGCACAGATAGAAGCTTGAGATGAAGAACCATTTGATTCCAAGACCTCAGCTACCAAGCGGATAGCATATGGGAATTCTTCCAAACTTGGCAAGACTTGAGCAAGAGCACGCTCACCAAGGGCCCCGTGACCGATTTCACGACGACCTGGTGCACCATAACGACCAGTTTCCCCTACAGAGTATTGTGGGAAGTTATAGTGGTGCATAAAACGTTTCTTGTACTCTGGATCCAAACCATCGATGATTTGAGTTTCCCCCATCGGAGCCAAGGTCAAGACTGAAAGAGCTTGAGTTTGTCCACGAGTGAAGAGACCAGAACCGTGCACACGAGGAAGGAAGTCAACAACCGCATCCAAAGGACGGATTTCATCGACCTTACGACCATCAGGACGAACCTTATCTTCTGTAATTAAACGTCGCACTTCTGCGTGTTCCATTTGTTCCAAGATTTCAGCCACATCACGCATGATACGGTCAAATTCTTCGTGGTCTGCATATTTTTCTTCGTAAACAGCTGTTACTTGGTCCTTAACTGCTTGAGTTGCAGCTTCACGAGCCAATTTTTCTTCTACTTGGACCGCTTTTTGGAGGTCACTGTTGTAGGCTGCGATAATTTCAGCTTGCAAGTCAGCGTCCACATGAAGCAATTCCACTTCTGCTTTTGCTTTACCGACTGCTGCAACGATTTCTTCTTGGAAAGCAATCAATTCTTTGACTGCTTCATGTCCTTTGAGAAGGGCTTCCAACATGATTTCTTCTGACAATTCTTTAGCACCAGATTCTACCATGTTGATGGCGTGTTTAGTTCCTGCTACTGTCAATTCAAGGAGAGATTGCTCTGCCTGTTCTTGCGTAGGGTTGATGATGATTTGACCATCCACATAACCCACTTGGACACCAGCGATTGGACCGTCAAATGGAATATCTGAAATGGAAAGTGCCAAGGATGAACCAAACATAGCTGCCATTGGTGCAGAAGCATTTTCATCATAAGAAAGCACGGTGTTGATGACTTGGACTTCATTACGGAAACCTTCCGCAAACATTGGACGGATTGGACGGTCAATCAAACGCGCTGTCAAAGTCGCATCTGTTGAAGGACGTCCTTCACGCTTCATAAAGCCACCAGGAAACTTCCCAGCCGCATACATTTTTTCTTCGTAGTTGACTTGGAGAGGGAAGAAATCCCCAGTTGCCATCTTTTTAGACATCACGGCTGCAGTCAATACAGTTGACTCACCGTAACGCACGACAACAGAGCCATTTGCTTGCTTAGCAACCTGACCAGTCTCTACAATTAACTCACGACCCGCAAAAGTCGTTTGAAACACTTGTTTTGTCATTTTAATCCCCTTTGGGTTGATGAAATTATACGCCTTGCCTACAAAGATCAAGATATTTTGGACGGTTCGGCTTGCCGAACATTTCTTTAGAAAAATAGGAAGATGACGCCGCACTCGATGAGTGCTAGGAAGCTTATCTTTTTTCCTAAGAAATGAGGTCAAAATTCAATTAAGAATCTTTGATAGCGTGAAATATCTTTTAAATACTCACTCCGTTCGTGTTTTTTGAGACACACATTATCAGATTTTGTTTTAAAAATAATCAACTTTAAACAAACTTCTACAACCTAAATACCCTCATCTTTGTATCAAGTACGTACAGAGTCTATTTTATCATATTTTTCTTAAAAAGTGCGGTCTTTACCATTAAAAAGGAACCATTCCCCTCACCTGAGAAGAATGGTTTGCTTTTTATTATCCTAGAGACTGATGATTAAACAAGGCATGGGTTGCTTGATGGATGTATTTTGCTGTTTCAGCATTGTTCATGGTGTAAAGATGCACTCCAGCAACATCTTGAGTTACCAAGTCCACGATTTGGTCCACTGCATAGGCAAGTCCTGCTGCTCTGAGCGACTCAGGGTCATGCTCATACTTGTCTAAGATAGCTTTAAATTTACGTGGAATATGGATATTCTCACAAGTCTTCAAGAGGCGAAGAGCTTGATTTCGATTCAGAATTGGCATAATCCCTGCATGAATAGGAACATCAATTCCAGCCAAGATGCACTTGTCTTGGAAATCATAGAAGCGCTCATTGTCAAAGAAAAGCTGAGTTACAAGGCTCGAACAGCCTGCATCTACTTTCTTCTTAAGATTTTGGATATCTGAAATCTGATTTGGTGAATCCGGATGCCCTTCTGGATAGCATGCTCCGATAATATCAAAGTGAGGAGCTTGTTCCTTGATGAACTCAATCAAGTCTGTTGCATAACGGAAATCCTTTTGAGGTTCCACATCAGGAATAATATCCCCACGAAGAGCCAAGATTTTCTGCACCCCAACCTTGTCCAAGTCAGCAATAGTTTCAGCCACCTTGTCCTTAGTCAAATAGATGGCTGGCAAGTGAGCAATAGTCGGAATCGCCAAGTCATTTTGGATAAAGTCAGCCAAACGAACCGTCGTTTCCTTGATATTAAATTTATTATTGCTGGCAGTTACACTGATAAAGTGAGGAGCCAACTCCTGCATGTCCTGCAAGGATGAAATAATTTTATCATTACCCACTGCTGGGTTTGGAGGGAACACTTCAAATGAGAGTGACGGTGTTTGGCGTGACATAGTCATTATCCTTTTCTAATTGATTTTTTTCGTTAGCTGGATTCCTAGAATCCAAGTGAAACAGGCAGATTGACCAAACAGCGCTTCTAGAGAAATCCTTATCTTACAATTTCTCACGTGCAGCTTTAGCTGCTTCAACAAGGCGGATCAAGCTTTCTTTTGTTTCTGGAATACCACGTGTTTTCAAACCACAGTCAGGGTTGATCCAAACTTTCTTGCTTGGCACTTTAGCAAGGATAGCTTCGATTGTGTGGTCGATTTCGCCTTCATTTGGCACACGAGGAGAGTGGATATCGTAAACTCCAGGTCCCACTTCTGTTTGGAAGTTTTTCGCTTTGAGTTCGTCCAAGATTTCAAGGTTTGAACGGCTAGCCTCAAATGAGATAACGTCCGCATCCAAGTTATCGATAGCTGGGATGATATCTGTAAATTCTGAGTAACACATGTGAGTGTGGATTTGTGTATCTGGCGCTACTGTTGAGTGTACCAAGCGGAAGGCAGGAATTGCCCAGTCAAGGTAGTCTTCGTACCAGTCGCTACGACGGAGTGGCAATTTTTCACGAAGAGCAGCCTCATCGATTTGGATGATTTTCACACCAGCAGCTTCAAGGTCAAGCACTTCATCCTTGATAGCAAGGGCGATTTGAAGAGTAGAATCCTTGATAGAGATGTCTTCACGTGGGAATGACCAGTTGAGGATGGTAACAGGTCCAGTCAACATACCTTTAACAGGTTTGTTTGTACGACTTTGTGCATAGCTAGACCATTTAACAGTGATAGGGTTAAGACGAGTTACATCACCCCAAATGATTGGTGGTTTCACCCCACGCATACCGTATGATTGTACCCAACCATTTTTAGAGAAGAGGTAACCTGACAAGTTTTGACCGAAGTACTCAACCATGTCATTACGTTCAAATTCACCGTGAACAAGGACATCAAAGTCGATATCTTCTTGCCATTTAATCCATTCGTCAATTGTTTCAGCAAGGAAAGCGTCGTACTCTTCTTGAGACAATTCACCTTTACGGTAAGCCAAACGTTTAGCACGAACTTCCTTAGTTTGAGGGAATGAACCGATAGTTGTTGTTGGAAGAGCTGGAAGTTTGAAAGCTTCTTCTTGAATAGCTTCACGTTCTGCAAAGGCTGGCAAACGAGTGTAGTCTGCGTCTGTCAAGCCAGCAATACGCGCACGAAGTTCAGCATTAACACCAACACGCTCAGTCGCAAAGAGTTCTTTATTGGCTGCAAGTGCTTCTTCACCTTGACCATTGCGGATAGCATCCAAATCACGGATTTCATCTAATTTTTCAACTGCAAAGGCAAAGTGGTTCAAGATTGCTGGTTCAAATTCTTCATTGGCAGTTGTAAATGGCACATGAAGAAGTGAGCATGAGCTTGTCAATACGATGTTTTCAGCTGGAATTTGTTCAAGAACAGCCAAGCTCTTTTCGTAGTTGTTACGCCAGATGTTTTTACCATTGACAATACCTGCATAAAGAGTCTTGTCAGCTGGGAAGCCACCTTTAACCAATTCAAGAGTTTTCTTACCTTCAACAAAATCAAGACCGATAGCATCTACTGGCAAGTTTACAAGGTCAGCGTAGACGTCACGAACGTCTCCGAAGTAAGTTTGAAGCAAGACTTCAAGACCTTTTTTATCAGCCAAGAGTTTGTTGTAGAGATTCAAGAAGAGGGCTTTTTCTTCAGCTGTCAAATCTTTGACAAGAGCCGCTTCGTCGAGTTGGATACGAGTCGCACCAAGTTCAGCCAATTTAGCAAAAACTTCTTGGTAAGCAGCTACAAAGCTGTCTACGAAATCTTCTGCTTTCACACCTTCTTCAAAGTCTGACAATTGAAGGAAAGTGAATGGACCTACAAGAACAGGACGAGTGTTCAATCCAAGTTCTTTTGCTTCTTGGAACTCATCAAAAATCTTGTGACCTGCCAATTTTACTTGAGTGTCTTTTTCAAATTTAGGCACAATGTAGTGATAGTTGGTGTTGAACCATTTCTTCATTGGAAGGGCGCGAACGTCCCCTTTTTCTCCTTGGTAACCACGACCCAAAGCGAAGTAGCGCTCAAGGTCAGACAAGTCCAAGTTTTGAACTGAAGCAGGTACCACGTTGAAAAGGAAAGCTGCATCTAGGAAGTTGTCATAGTGAGAAAAGTCATTTGATGGGATTTCAGTGATGCCTTTTTCTTTGACGATATTCCAGTGTTTAGCACGCAAGTCTTTTGCTGCTGCCAAGAGTTCTTCTTCTGAGATTTCTTTTCTAAAGTATTTTTCAGTTGTAAATTTTAATTCGCGGAATTCGCCCAAACGAGGGAAACCGATGATTGTAGTTGACATGATGTGTCCTCCAAAATTTGTTGTTGAAACTATCTTAACAGAAAAGAAAGCGTCTGTATAATTGTAAAAAATTAGGCTTTGATATAGTTTGAAACTATACCTCTGTTTTAGACAAAAGAAAAAGACTTGAGACACATGCCTCAAATCCTTTGTGTAACTTGTTTTTTGCTGTATTTTTGTTAGAATGCTCAAACACGTTATTAGTAATTCTTATAAGTGACTATGACTTGTTATTAGAAAAGACTATAGGTTGATTTTTCTTTTGTAATTCTGATATTTCCCTGAAAAGTGCGGACGGGAGCAACTTACTTCGTAATTTCATCCCTAATTTTTGAGCCAGAATGTCTCAAAAATTCCGTTCTAGATAATAACTCAAACTTGTAACCCCTAAATCCCACATCATCCCTTATCACCAAAAGGTTTAACGCACAAATAATATCATTCCAAG
>NZ_JAHZPT010000018.1:0-36869 GCF_019929545.1 Streptococcus mitis | reverse complement strand
TTATGGTATAAACTGCTCACGGTTTCCTGTACCCTTGAAATCATTGGCTTTATAGTGTATATCTAAAAGTGAATACGAGATTGAATACGACTTTACTTTTAGCTTGAACGGATAAAAGTCATGAGCTGATCCACGATTTCAACACGTTGATTGTCATTGATGTGGGTATACATATCAAGAGTGGTTTGAACATTATTGTGACCTAATCTATCTGAAATGATTTTGGCTGTAACACCAGCTTCAAAGAGAAGAGAAGCGTGTGTGTGTCTGAAACCGTGAGGAGTGATTTTTTTGATATCGTTATGTTCACAAAAGAATCTTCTAAGTCTCTCTTTCACAGCTGAAGGCGAAATCCATCTTCCGAAACTATTCGTAAAGATATAATTCGAATCATGTTTATAAGGCACACCAGCCTGGAAATATTCTTTTATTTGTTGACGTTTCCAGAGTTTTAATACATTCAGAGTTTCATCATCTAAGGTGATAACCCTTTTACTCATTTTGGTTTTAGGGTCCTGAACAGTTTGTTTTTTATTAACAACGACAGCTGTCCGAGAAATGCTTAATCGTTTATTTTCAAAATCAACATCTGACCACATGAGCCCAAGAGCCTCACCACATCTCAAACCTGTAAAAGCTAGTAAGTGATAAAAGGTATATTCTACAGGCTTACAATCTACTCTGCAAACTTTAAGAAACTCAGTTAGCTCCTGTTTTGTATAGTGGTTCTCTTTGGCCTTTAAAGGCCTATTTTTAGGCTTGATAATCTTATCTAAGGGATTTGACTTAATAATGTCAATAGAAGTGGCATACTTGAAAATACGGCTGATGACAGAGTAGTAATTGGCATAGAGGATATAGCGATTACTTAACTTGATAGCAACCTTTTGACAATAAGCTACACTGATCTGCTGGATTTTCATATCTGTAAAATACAAGTCAATTAGAACATCAAGTTTTTTCTTAACGTTCTGATAGGTTGTTGGTTTTACAGTGTTTTTATAGCTATCAAGCCACAAATCAGCAACTTCAGCGAAAGTAGGATTCTGGAAATCTTTATTGTTTGAAAAACCGTTCTCTTCAACGTCTAAGAGAAGGTCACGTTCGGCTGCTTTAGCTTCTTTTATAGTTTTAAAACCACGTCTTGTTGTGCGTTTTTCTTTTCCAGTGGCGGGGTCTATGCCCAGATATGTTTGAAAGAGATATCTAGTCTCTCCTTTTTTTGTAATGTATTTTTTTATCATAAAAAAGTCCTTTCTTTTCGATTGCTTGCCCGCATAGTTGAAAAGGTGTAGAACTTATGATAGACTATATGTGTATTTTTTATCATCCTTTCCATTGCTTGCTTGATGGAAAGTTGCATCCTCACACTCAACGTTTAGCGATGGCGAGTGTGGGGATTTTTTTGTTTGTGTAATCAAAAAAAGCTGCACAATTATTGTACAGCTGTTACCGAGGCAGGAGCTACCTGCCGTATTTTGCACTAGATGAGTTCATCTAGGTAATCCAACTGTATTTTATCAAAATTTCTATTTAGTTGTCAAATAAGATAGCGTGCTTTGATTTTATCGCTTGAAATTTTAAGGGGATTTTTTTAAGACTTTCAATTTAATTCGTATCTTGAATGAATCTTTAACTGTACGAAGTCTACCACTATCTGGATTGATATCTTTGTAATCACCGCCATAAATTTCAGCATTTTTAATAACTTCATTATTTGAATCGGTTGTTAATCTTAATACTTTTCTATTTTTTGACTTGGTGACATAGCCTAAGTGATAACCACGAACCACAATTTTAACAGCGTTAGGGTCGAATTCATTATCAAATTCAGGGATAAACTCTACATCTGGAATTTCAAAAGGCAAGTATTTATAAAATCTTCCTCCAAAAATCAATTCCTCTTTAATTTCTTTCGAGGTATATCCTAAATAAGGGGTATCATCTGATTCTCTTATGAGTTCTTGACATAAATCTGAGAAAGCTTCTTGGCGATAAGATATTCCTTTCACTTTCAGAACAACATCATAAATAGTTCTTTCATCAATCTCTTCTTGTTTTAATCTATTTTCTACTCGAATAGCAAATAGTTTATTCAGTTCTTCAATTTCATCTTCTAGATGATCGGTAATAGATTGTCTGGGATAGATGGCAATCAAAAAGAGCAAGAATAAGACACAAACCACAAAGGAGAAGATTGTTAATAATAAGTTCCCAATGAGATTGATTAAAAAGATAGAAATAGCCGTCAGAAGTACTAGAGAGATTATCAAAGTCCGTTGATTTTCCAACTTACTAATTGTTTTTTTGTGTTGATCTATTTGTGCTTTGATTTCCTCTTCGGTAAGATTAGTAGAGAAATATAACATGTGATTACCTTGACTTTAATTTTCTATTGGCATGAAGTTTCCGACTATTTTTCCAATAATCCTTGGACCTTCGTCATATGGTGCGAATTTATCTTTATACTTGCTATTGATAGAGACGAGTCTAAGACCGTCTTTTTCTTTATAGACTTTTTTAATATAAGTTTGACCATCCCAGTCAACTGCATAAACAGCACCATCGTAGTCAAATCCTGTTTCTTTGATGAGAACGACCTCTCCGTTCATATACTTAGGTTCCATGGAGTCTCCAAAAACCCAAGAGGCGAAATCGTGGTCTAGGTCTTTGTCATAAAAAACAGTATCATAGTTCCCGTCGTTGAAGTATGAGAATCCAGTACCAGCTGAAAGTTTTTCATACACTTTAAATTCAAACAAATTTTCCTCTAAGGAAATAACTTTGTTAGACTGCTCACGCAATTGGTTTTCTGTAAAATCCAAAACCTTTTGTTTTCTAGGAGCAGTAAGCTTTACAGCTTTTTCAGTTATCTTTTGAACAAGAGGGGAAGTAGGAATCTTAAGTTCTTGGACAGGAGTATCGTCTGACATAGGAACATTATATCCCATTAACCAAGCTTCGGAGACCCCCAATGTTTTAGATAATAAAACAAGTTTGTCTTGATCAGGAGAAGATTTTCCTGAAACATATTGTGACAAAGCACTCTTACCCATTTTGATACCAAGTTCCTTTTGAAGTGGTAAAGAACTATTCAAAATATCTACTTGTCTAAGATTTCTTTCAGACAGAATTTGTTTTAGTCGTAAAGATGTTGTAGTTTTCATATTTAACACTCCGTTCTCAATAGTAATTATATATCTATTTGAACAAAAGTTCAAGCTAAAAAGTAAAAAGTTCAAAAAAAATGAACTTAAGTATTGACAAGGCAAAAAATAAGGAGTAGAATTATAATCACAAAAGTTCAAGCGACTTGAACAAAAGATGGAAAGGAGAATAAATGAAATTTGATTATTCAAAATTGAATGGAAGAATTACTGAAATTTTTAATAGCCGGAAAAAATTCGCTAAAGCTATGAAACTTTCAGAACGAAGTATTTCACTTAAATTAAATAATCAGCGTTATTGGAAAAACAACGAAATTACAACAGCTTGTAATCTGTTACTTATTCCAGATAACCAAATAGGAGATTATTTTTTTAAACTTGAAGTTCAATAAACTTGAACAAAATATAACTAGAAAGGAACACCATGAACGAAATTTTTAATTTTCATGGACAGGAAGTCCGTACTTTGACAATTGATGACGAGCCTTGGTTTGTCGGTAAGGATGTAGCGGATATCCTAGGATATAGCAAGGCTAGAAATGCGATTGCTCTTCACGTTGATGAAGAGGACGCCCTAAAACAGGGCATCCCTACTAGTGGTGGAACACAGGATATGTTGATCATCAATGAATCTGGGCTCTACTCTCTTATCTTTTCCAGTAAATTACCTCAAGCGAAAGAGTTTAAACGCTGGGTGACATCAGAGGTCTTGCCAGCTATTCGCAAGCAGGGCGGATTTATCCGCGAGGACTTGGACGAGGATGCCTTCATCGCTCTGTTTACTGGCCAGAAGAAATTGCGTGAACAGCAGGCGAACATGCTGGAAGATATCGACTACCTCAAGAGCGAGCAACCGATTCATCCAAGCTATGCTCAGTCGCTCCTGAAGAAGCGTAAGGCTAGGGTTGTGGCTTGCCTGGGTGGTATTGATAGTCCAGCTTATGCGGATAAGACTTTCGCTCAATCAGTATTTAGACAAGCTGAGATTGATTTCAAGGACCACTTCAACATCAGTCGCTATGATTTGCTACCTAAAAAGTTTGCAGAAGCCGCATTGGCCTATTGGATGACTTGGGAGCCAAGTACCAATACTAAGATGAAAATCATGGATTTGAATGCTTTTAACATAGCTCAGAGAGGATGAAAATTAGAACACAAAAAGCACCTGACAGCAATCAGGCGCATACTTAAATAACTAAAACCATTATATCACAAAAATGCTTGCCCGCATAGTTGAGAGGATGTAGAAAATGGAAGGAATAACGTTACAATTACGATTGGACGGCGAAAGTGCTGAATTGTTCACAAACCAATTACTGGCCTTTGCTGAAAAGCAGGTCAAGGAGCAGTTAGAGAATGATCGCATGCCAATCAATCAACAGGCTTTGATGAAGAAGTTCGGCTTCACTCATGGCTATATCAAAAAGTTAGAACGCAAAGGATTAAGATTTCGTAAGCAAGGGAAAGATATTATGTACGATGTCAATGATGTTTATGAGATTTTGGAATTAGAGAAAGAAGTACGAAAATTAAGAGCGTAAAGGAGATAAAAATGTTTGAACCACCGATTTTAGACCAGTTGATGGGAGTAGGAGGCTTGCTTCTTGGTTTTGTGGCAGTTTATCGTCACATCAAAATGCAAGAACAACGAGAGGAAGAAGAGAGACAGAAAGAGCAAGAATTTGCGTCTATGATTATCCAAGGGTATAACCATGCATACGAACGTGGTAGAGAGGCAGAACGACAAGAAATTCGCAAGAATATTCGCAGAGAGTTCAAAGGATTCACCTATGACAACGAACCGCCTCAAGGATTGCGTCCTGAGCCGTTAGCTTTGCCAGAACCTATGCACATCTTGAAGTGAGGAGGTCAGGAAATGGAAGAATTGATCGAATGGCTGGATTGTGAAATCAAACTAAACAACCATACCATCGCATCTAACCAAGAAAGATTAGACTTCAAGCTCCTTGCTGAGGAGGAAAACAAGACGATTCAACTCATCAAAGAATACCTAACGGACTATGAAAAACTAGCTAAGGACTATCGTGATGTTGTCTCTGAAAATAAGCTGTTAAAGGTCGAGAAGATGGCGCTAGAGGGTAGGCATATCTATGAGGATATGCGGATGAAATATCGTGCGAACCGTAGGAAGTGGGGGGCTCGGTATGTCTGAAGATTTTAGAATACTACCTCATGACCTAGCTGCTGAACAATCTGTTCTGGGAGCGGTATTTATCGCACCTGACACAATCATTTCCCTGGCAGATGAATTGGCCCCTAATGATTTTTATAAACCAGCTAATAAGATTGTATTTAAGACCATGTTGTCATTGCTTGAAAAAGGTGAGCCAATCGATGCTACGACAATGGTTTCTGCTCTTACCAATCAAGGGCAGATTAAAGAAATTGGTGGCTTAAACTATGTTGTCGAGTTAGTGAACTCCACACCAACTTCCAAAAACGTGGAGCACTACGCTAAGCTTGTAAAAGAAAAGGCTACGCTCCGAAAGGTAATCGCTGATTTGTCGGACTCACTTTCTAGTGCATATCAAGGCGATGTATCAATCAGTGACATCATCTCAAAGACTGAAAAGTCATTGCTTGACATCAGCAATCAGAATACAGGTACAGGATTTCGTAATGTGGCCGATATCCTTGATACTCATATGCAGATGGTGGAGACTCGCTCGCAGACAGATGGATTCGTGACTGGTCTGTCTACTGGATTTGTCGGATTAGATAAGATAACAACAGGCCTTCACGAAGGAAATCTTATCATTCTTGCTGCTCGTCCTGCTATGGGTAAGACGGCGCTAGCTTTGAACATTGCAAAGCATGTGGCTGTACAGGAACATAAACCTGCTGTTATCTTTTCGCTCGAAATGGGAGCAGAAGAATTGATTGAGCGCATAGTGGCATCTGAGGGGATGGTTCCAGGTTATCATCTGAAGACTGGGAATCTTAGTACTGATGAGTGGAAAAGGTTTGTACAGGCGCAAAGCAATATCTATGATACGCCTATTTTTGTGGATGATACTGCTGGTATTCGGATTTCAGAGATACGGTCAAAGGCTCGAAAACTCGCCCAAGAAATGGGCGGTCTGGGTGTCATTATCATTGACTACTTGCAGTTGATAACTGGGGCAAAGGGCGAGAATCGTCAACAGATCGTTTCAGAGATTTCAAGGGAATTGAAGATATTTGCTAAAGATTTGAAAGTACCTGTCATTGCCTTATCGCAGTTGAGTCGGTCGGTTGAGCAGAGACAGGACAAGCGACCAATGCTATCAGATTTGCGAGAATCTGGTTCGATTGAGCAAGATGCAGATATTGTAGCTTTCTTGTATCGTGAGGCCTATTATCAAAAGGAACAAGCAGACAGTCAAGAAGCGAATAACGTGACCGAGCTGATCCTGGAAAAGAATCGGCACGGCAGTTTAGGGACGGTGAAGTTGTATTTTCACAAAGAATACACAAAATTTTCAAGTGTAGAGGAGGTATAACCATGATTAAAAAAAGTGAAGTCACTGGTTTCTTATCGTTTTTCAAATTTCCAAAGCCATTTATCTATGATGAGAAATATAAGACATTGAGCAATAACGCTAAAATGCTCTATATGCTTCTGTTTGATAGGTTAGAACTATCTTTAAAAAATGGCTGGCATGATAAGGAAGGGAACGTCTTCCAGTATTACACAAATGAACAGTTGATGATTGACTTAAATTGCAATAGCAACAAGACGATTATTAAAATCAAAAAGGAATTGAAAGATGCTGGTCTAATGACAGAAGTCAGACAAGGGATGAACTTACCAAACCGCATTTATCTTGATGCTCTTAACGGAAGTGTAGAAAGTACATTTCAGGAAGTGCAAAAAGTACACATTGGAAGTGTAGAAAATACACTTTCGGAAGTGCAAAAAGTACACACAATCAAGACTGAGAATACTAAGACTGAGAATAACAATAATAAATTGTTGATTTGTAAAGAAGTTATTTCTTATCTCAATTTGAAAGCTAAGAAAAATTTTAAGATTGGTACTGTTAGTCATCAAAAATTTATCATGGCAAGGCTAAAAGAGGGCTATGTTCTTGAAGATTTTAAAAAGGTTGTGGACATCATGGTCGCTAAGTGGAAAGGTACAGAGTATGAGCAGTATCTTCAACCACAAACGCTCTTCGGAAATAAGATGGATAATTATCTAAATCAACCGATGCCAAAACGTTCTACAATTTTAACCAGTACGGTTGACGAAAGGCTAGGATTTTAGATGAAACAGTTTAAACAATTTAGAACTAGAACAGTTCTTGATGATATCTGTGAAATCCATGGATGCCATCTTTGGTCTGTTAAGATTCCTATCAAGGGCAAGGTTGAGGAAATCAGTCAATGTCCTGAGTGCGAGAAAGAGAACATCCGACGTTTTGAAAAGCAACTAAATATGGAATCCGAGGTCAAAAGTAAACTATCGGATACTTACGAGGTCTTTGCTCGTGACAGTATCGTTTCAAGCAAGCTGGCTAGCAAGTCGCTACATGACTATGAAATTCGAGTTGACATCGATGAAAATGCTATTAATTTTGTGAAGCGGTTGGAACGTGAATATGGCAAAGGTACGGTTGGAAATGCCATCATTACTGGTCCGTCTGGTGTTGGTAAGAGTCATCTGACTTATGGCTTTGCTAGATTTCTCAATGAGCAGTTCAAGTCTTATGATGAGCCGAAAAGTGTGCTCTTTGTGTCGGTCGTGACCTTGTTCGACAAGATTCGAGAAAGCTTTGAGTTTGACAATGGATTTTCAGAAGTGAAGATGGTCAAGCTATTGTCTGAGGTTGATTTCCTTTTCTTGGACGACCTCGGGAAAGAGAGTCGCAAGGCTGATACGAAGCGGAACGAGTGGGCGCATCAGATATTGTTCAAGATCCTGGATAATCGGACCAATACGATTATCAACACGAATTTGAGTAGCGAAGAGATTAAAGAACTTTACTCGGACGATTTCGGGAATGGTGCTTTATCAAGTAGAATTTTCGAGGGAGCAACTGGGAAGTGCTTTGTGTACCCGTCTGGGATGAAGGATAGGAGGTATTGATTATCAAAAAAATGGCAGTCTGGGCACTTTTTGATAGTGGGAATGGTTCTTACTTCAAGGGTGCTAACTCTCTGAATAGTTCGGGGGGGGCGAATATTGAAATCTATTCAATCGGAATGGATATAGAAAACAAGAACAATCATTTTACAAATCTGGACCTTGCTGATTACAAACATTTATTTGGAGATAACACGCTCTTTGACGTGTTAGACAAATTACCAAAACCTGATCTTATAATAGCTAGTCCACCATGCGAAAGTTGGTCAAATGCTTCTGCAATGGAAAATGGTAATGCGTGTTGGAAACGCAATGATGTCTCTGATAGCTTGTTTGCTCCACAAGTAAGACCTTCACCGTTCACGATCAGGGCAAATAAGGATTACGAGTCAGCCTATATAAATTATCAGTACGACAGGCAATTTTTAAAAAGGGTCAATGGCGAGCTAACAGCTTTCAACACAATAGAAATCATAAAAAGATATAGACCACAATTTTGGGTTATTGAGAATCCAGCAGCTGACAGACTGTGGCCCTACATTGAGGATATTATTGGATTCAGAATTCCATACAAAAACCTAGCTAGATACAATAATTATGATTATCCTTTACAAAAACGGACGGTTTTTGGAAGCAATATTGAACTTAATCTTAAGAATAAAATTATCAAGCAGGACATAGAGTGGAAGAACTTCTCAAAATCATACAACGAGAGATCTAATATACCTGAAAAATTGGTGTCAGAAATTTTCGAAAAAATCTACAAGGAGTTTTGCAAAGATGATTGAGCTCTACTTCGTCTACAACGGACACTGCAAGTTTTTTCTTGGAAGTTTTAACAATGTGGATGAACTTATCGAGCAGATGAAAGAGCATCAGTGGGCTTTCTCTGGTATTACTAGACCAAGATTTAAAAAATATATCGGAAAAGACGATGTACGTTTTGATTATGGCGCTGTAGATTGCTATTACTTAGCAACAAAATCAACGTGCCGCGAACCACGTTAAAAGCGAGCTAGAATATGCGTCAGACTTGGACGAATGACGTATAAAGAATTTGCTAGCTCTTGTGTCTTTGAGCCATGAGGGGCAAGAGCTGGATTTTTATAAACAGGATAAAACATGGAATATAGCAAACAAACAGTCATCGAAGGACTGAAGCGCACGATTGAGCAGACGGAGGCACGGATAGTAGAACTATCTGAGCCGTGTGTTAAATCGCTTGCTTTTAGCAGGTCTGAGGAACGTGACTTGCTTAAAAAGAAAGTGAAAAACTGGAAGAAGAGAATAAAGGAGTTGGAAAATGAAAGTACAGCAGTTAATTGATAAGTATGGAGAAAAATTTAAATTAATTAGTAAGGATTATCCGTACGATAGAGCTTTAAGTGAGTTGTGGTATGACATCAAAAACCTAGACGAACCGCGAAAAGTCAAAGTTAAGAAGTTTGTGGCGGATTGGTATGAGGAACACAAAGACGAATTTGAGTACAATGTGTGGGATTGGTTATCTTCAAAAAGCGAGTCGGGAAAGATTGATAGTAAGTTCGCTTTTTGGTTAAACGACGTAGATAATACACCTATTCAAACCCTTGTCAACATGCACCAATTCGGCTACGAGGTTGATGAAGAAAAGAGGTATTTGGTTAAGATGAAAGGGATGTCCGAAGAGAATACGTATTTGACATTTAGATTTGGCCATACGTGGATGCTAAGCAATTTCGAAGAGTGCGAAGAATTTCGCTTGCACCACACCCGCAAAGAACTAGAAGACGCAGGCTTCAGCTGGGTATTCGATTGCCCAGGTGTGGAAGTTCAAGAGGTGGAGTGATGGAAAATTTAATGTTTTGGGGAATGTTTATTGCTTGTTTGCTGATTTCGGCTATGACATTTTATATTTTAAGTTTACAAAGAATGGTCAATAATGACTTGAGAAGAAAATATAATGATTTAGAAAGGGAACTCAGTTATACATTTGGATGGGAAACGTATGATTGGGGCAACAATTTCAGCGAGTACGCTCGCAAAGTTGATTCACTTGATAAATTCAGAATGAATATTGAACGGCTTGAAATTATCAAGAGAGCATTAGATGCTCAAAAACTAGAAGAATTACAAAAACGTAAAGAATTGGTTGAACGTGAAATTAAAAAGCTTGAAAATTAAGGAGGTCACGGATTGAAAAGATTTATCGCAATCTGGATATTATTATCTGCTGGATTGAATATTTGGCAGAGCATCCACATTAAAAAACTAGAAGAAAAGCGCCCAATTATCGTCTATAGAGCTGATAACCATGGCGCTGAGATATTCGGTAAAGTCGTTGAGAAAGGACGGCACGGGAAGCTATATACGCTTACGATTCGTGATTACGGGGTGTTCGTGGTTACGAAGAACGTGTATGACAAGGTTAAGGTAGGAGATGAGGTGTTGTTGTGAAATTCTTGGATTTATTCGCAGGAACTAGTAGCTTTCAAGCTTAAAAGGAAACGGAGGAGAATGATGGTTAAAAATATTTTAATGGATTTAGCATTTGAGAATTTTCACAAATGTATGGGAATTACTGATTGGAAAGAATCTGATGAAGTAATTCTTGTTAGCTCTGCTAACAAAGAAGAAATTGAGTCAGATGAAAGTTATCGTTCAGCAGAAAAATGTAATTATCTTGGCAAACGAATCTGTATCTTTTGCACACAGGTAAAGAAAAATAATTACATTACGCTACATAGATCTATGCTAGAAAAAATTATTAAGACAATGGAATCATCTACAGATATTGAATAGGAGTTATCATGAACACACTAGAAAATGTAAAACAATGGTTTATTGACCGTGATTTAGAAAACGGTGGACGGCTGGATAAGCAGTCTTTGAAACTTAGCGAGGAGTTCGGTGAACTATGCGCCGGCTATCTCAAGAAGAATGAGCAACTGACCAAGGACAGTATCGGAGATTGCGCAGTCGTGGTTGTTGGTCTGGCCTTGCTGATTAAGGTAGACGTGCAGGAGATTTTTAAAACATCAGGATATGATAGAGATGTAATGACATGTTTTGGTTTTTTAAATCAAAATATAAGCGAATTTCAGTTATGTCAAGATTTTGGTGACGATGGCATTCTTGAATTATATCTGTCACGTACAATCTACTGGTTAAAATCAATCAGTAAATCACTTGGTTATAACTTCGATGAATGTTTTGAACTGGCTTATAACGAAATCAAAGACCGCAAGGGTCGTTGGATTGACGGTACGTTTGTCAAAGAGGAGGATTTGGTATGATACCGAAGTTTAGAGGGCGTTCCGTTGAAGCTTTTAGCGAAGAAGAGTGGAAGTATGGGTACTTGATTGAAGATGAAGGGTATTCATTTATTATCAATCAAGTTATTGAAGCTAACGAACAGTATATTACTATTGGTTCTTGGTGTCCAGTAAATCCTGACACACTAGGCCAATCAACAGGACTCAGAGATTATTTTGGCAAAGAACTTTTTGAAGGAGATGTTATCGAGTGGAGTTATTGGGATGAATTTGAAGATAGTGGTACAGCAAAGATTATCTTTGATAAAGGTATGTTTAAGTTGTTAGATGTATGTACAGAAAAAAGCGTCTGGGATAATCTATTCGACTGTATTGAAAACTGTAGTGTATTCCTTCAAGGTAACATCTACGAAAACCCAGAACTTTTGGAGGATAAATAATTGATAACATACTTATTGAGGAGATGGAACATGAGAATTAAAACATCAAATGACTCTATCATCAACGTTGATAGCGCGAAGCGCAGTGTCACAATTGAAGGAGTTGAGTTTGGTTCAGATTGTAGTGCTTTGGTATCTAAGAACAAAGACGGGACAGGAACGATCACTCTGATATTTGAAGGGAAAATTATTTGAAAGGACAGGCAATGAAACCTAAAAAACATCCATATTCAGGCTCTCGAAAGACAGACAACAAACAAGATAGAGTCAAATTCGCTGAGGTTTTAAATTACGAACCAATTAATGTGTCAATTGTTGTTAGAGAAGGGGAAAACAGTGAGATATTAGCAAAATGTGTAATTCGTGCTTATGGCGAAGCATTATCGTTTATAGCAACATTGCCAGTAAAAGGAACTAGGTTTTCGAAACAAAATCAAGCGTTGTTTAAAATCAGGCTTTATCAAAGAATTGAAAAAATGGGGAGCGAGAAGCTTTTAGAAAGCAATCGTTTTATTTGGTCGAACATGTGTCTGGAAGAATTTAACAAAATAGTTCTTTAGGAAGGAGGTTCATAGCATGCAGCTAAGATTGAAAGAACTTAGAGAGGACCTGTGTCTCTCTGTCAAAGATATGGCTAGGGATACGGGTGTTTCACAAAATACAATCCATTTGTATGAGCGAGGTGGATATCCGTCCATTAAGCAAATTGAAATGATTGCTAAAACCTATGATGTAAACCCTGCGTGGCTTGTTGGGTGGATAGATGATGAAATGATGCCTGGAGTCCAGGTCGTTGAAAAAGTGGTCTATAAAGAGGGCCCAACGGCACGCTTGCCAGATTATTTTAACAACAATAACGATGGTAAGATTATCAAATGGGTTAAATCCAAAAGATACATGGGAGGTAAGGTTTGGTCAAAAAGAACTTAACAAAAGCACGAAGGGATTATCTTGAGTTTGAACTCGATGATAAATATTTAAAGATTGACAAACTTATCGGCCAACGAAGGCATGAGCTAGAACGTTTGTACGAAGTTAAGCATCTTACTGTTCCTGGTATTGATGATACTGGAGCAAGTGGTAGCGGGACATTCGTCAACAGGTCGGAGAATCTAGCGGTTGCTTATGCAAGCGATCCTATGATTTTAAGACTAGAAAATCTCCAAAACGCTATTTCCCAATTACTAGAAAATCTAGAACCAGATGATAAAAAAATCTTTTATCTTCGTTGGGGAGAACATACTGGATACGACTGGATTCAAGTTTGGCATATCATGGAGAACGGAGAAACTGGCTACTTGTATAGACATAGCAAGCAGATTTACAGAAGGCGTGAAGTGATTCTCGATACACTTTCAAATTTGCTCTTTATGTAAAGTTGTCAAAAAAACATATAGAATTGACAAAAACAATGTGGTAAATTAGTATCATGAAGAATAGCAGAGAGGAAACCTCTGCTTTTTTTGTGCATTAAAAAGGAGGTGAGGATATGTGGTAGTTGTTGAACCAATCAGAAATAGAGATGATGTTCAGCTTATGATTGAATGGCTGACGCTGCATAGTGCGGTCAAAGCGTCGGATAGGCAACGTAACCTCATGCTCTTCCTTTCTGGTGTTAATTTGGGATTTCGTATTGGTGATATCGTTAAACTGAAAGTAAAGCACGTTAAAGGTTGGCATGTCCAGATCGTCGATGAAAAGACAGACAAGCCGACCAAACGAAAGATGCCAAAGAAATTCAAGAATGCTATGCGACAGTACATCAAAGATAAGAAAGATGAAGACTTTCTCTTTCCGAGCCGAAACGGAAAGCACCAACACATAAAACCAAACACAGCTTATAAGATTATCAAAAGAGCTGCTGAAGAAGTTGGTCTGGAAAACATAGCTACTCACTCGATGAGAAAGACCTTTGGTTTATTTATGTACGAGCAAACAAAGGATGTCGCTCTGATAATGGACCTACTGAACCACTCAAGCCAGAGTATTTCACTACGATATATCGGTAAAAATCAAGATTCACAAGACAGAGCCATGACGAAGTTTCAAGGCTTTTAATTTTTTTATTTTACAATCAATTCATTGTTTTGAGGTTATGATGATTTCATTTCAAGCATGCAAGATAAACGCTTGATAAGTCTGAGTTAAAACTCATGTAGCGAATTCATTAGAATATGTAAAACAAGGAATTGAGAGAGTTAAAACAAAGGAGTTTACATAGTTATGAAAGGTATTATTAAAAGACTTTTTAATAAAAGAACTACTAAACAAAAACCATTAGGAAAAATTGTGGTTGGAGTCAAAATTGAAAATAACTCAGAATTAAAAGAGTTAACTAAAGAATGTTGTGAAGCAATCGCACACTTGAACAATTGCATTGACAAGCTAAACAAATTCGAGCTCAAAGCATCAACATCAATAATCAAATGATTGAAGTTTCAACTAGAGCAGACCGAACAGAGTTTTATAATTCCGGTGAATGGAGAGAACTTCGCAAACTTGCACTCGAACGTGATCATAACGAATGTGTTTGGTGCAAAGACGAAGGCAAGGTCACGAGAGAAAACTTAGAGGTTGACCACATCAAGGAGCTAGAGTTCTATCCAGAGTTCGCTCTTGACTTAGATAATCTACGAACTCTATGCAAAGAATGTCATAACAAACGTCACGGCCGCTTTCAATTCCGAAAATCAAAAAAATTGATTGAGAAAAATTTCAGAACAGATGAATTTTGGGGATGACAACACCCCCCCGGTCAAAAAAATCCAGTGTTTTAAAGGTTTTGGGAACCGGTGGGAGGGGTCAACTGTCCAAATTTTTAACAAAAAATAAAAGGGGGTGGGGGGTAATGGAAGAATACTCGGAAAAAAATATAAAAGAATTAGAAAATCAGCTACTTTCTAAAATCGGCTATTTTAGTCCTAGAAAAAAGGATGCGGTTCAGTATGAAAAAGTCAATCGCTATATCTATCTTGTCAAACTTCTCTATGAGCTGAAAGCTAAACTTCATGAAGACGGATTGGTCATCACTGTTCATAATGGGCAGCAAAGATTCCAAAAAGCGAATTCTCTCATCAAGGAAATCAACACAACAAGCAATCAGCTTTTGGCTATTGAGCGATCGTTTGATTTTGAGGTGGAAAACTCGCCTGTTGAGAAACCGATGTCTGGAAGTGATCTGTTATGATTTCTCATCCGCTGGTTGATGACTACATCAAAATGGCCGAGAGTGGAGAAATTGTCGTCAACAAGGAAAGAAAGTTGTTGTTTAAAATCATCAAGGAGAAAATCTATCCTCGTGATGATCTATATTTTGATAATGACTTAATTGACAAGTTCATTCGTTTTGCGGAAAAGAATTTTTTCCCTTTGGCGAAGTACCAGCTTTTCTTAATTCCGTTTATTTTTCTTTTTAGGAAAGAGGACGGGGAGCCACACTTTGATGAGTATCTATACACTCTTTCTCGTGGAGGTGGTAAGAATGGTTTCATGTCTGCTAGATCCTCGTTCTTTATCAGTCCCATCTACCCTATCAGAGATTATGACGTGACTATCACTGCTAACTCTGAGAAACAAGGTAAGGTTTCGTTTGAGGAGGTCTATGAGACTATTCAAAGGCGAGGTCTTGAGGACCATTTCTATCTAACTAAAATGTCTATTACAGGTCGAGCGAACAACTCGGTCTTTTCTTTTCGGACGAATAATCCGAAAACGATGGACTCTGCTCGTGATGGTTGTCTTGAGTTTGACGAGATTCACCAGTTTGAAGATGATAAGGCTGTTAAGGTTCAAAGGTCTGGTCTTGGTAAAATCGCTCATGCTCGGACTTTCTATAACGGGACGAATGGGTATGTGCGTGAGGGATTTTATGACAAACTGATAGAGAAGTCTATGCAAATCTTGAATGGAGAGGTTGATGATTTCAGGCTCTTTCCTTTCATCTGCAAGCTAGACAATGCGGATGAGGTGGATGACATGAAGAACTGGCCGAAAGCTAATCCGATGTTGGATGAAAGCACTCCTTACGCTAAAAGGTTGCTTGCAAGAACCAAGGCTGATTATGATGATCTTGAGTTGGAACCGTCTGGCCGTCAGGAGTTCATGACAAAACGGATGAATCTTCCTGAAGCTGACCTTGAGAAAGATGTCACCTCTCGGGATAAGTTACTAGCTTGTCTACGGTCTCCTGGTATCGACTTAAAGGGGCGCTCATGTGTTGCAGGTTTTGACTATGCTAGTATTCGAGACTTTGCGAGTGTGGGATTGCTATTTAAGAATGGGGATGAATTTATCTGGAATCAACATTCATTTGCTCGCAAAGCGTTTTTGAAAGCTTTCAAACTAAAAGCCCCTATTGAAGAATGGGCAGACAAAGGCTTGTTTACAATCGTTGATGGTCCGAGTATTGATCCTAGACTTTTGATAGCCAAGCTGGAAGAATGGAGAAATTTTTATCAGATTGAGCTTGTATGTGCCGATGGTTTTAGAATGGACTTGTTGAAACCTCTTTTGGAAGAGGCTGGTTTTGAATATGAGTTCTTGAGAAATCCTGGGGCAATCCAGTCTAAGGTTGCACCAATCATCGAAGATGGATTTGCGAATGAGCGGTTTATCTTTGAAAATGACAACTCTATGATCTGGTATACAGATAATACCTACGTCAAAGAGGACAGGGATGGCAATAAGCGTTTCTTGAAGAAAGAGCCTGTCAGAAGAAAGACAGATGGGTTCCATGCTTTGATAGCTGCTCTGTACAAGAGGGAGCTGGTGCAAGAGTCGAATGTTGGGGAGTTCCTTGATATGCTCGATAGCTGGGATTTTTAATTTAAGCATAAATTTTGGGCGGGTGGTCGGCAGAAACTAAAAGAAAGGAGGAAGTGCATTGGGGTTATTGAATTTATTTAAGCGTGAAGTACCAGAGGTTGGCTTTGAGTTCGAGGATCTTGAGCGGATGTTTGGAAATCTCCAACTTAAAAGCTTAGCGATTGATAAGTCAGCTGAGTTCATCGCTCGAATTTTCGCTAAGTCAGCATTTAAGTATCAAGAAAATGGCAAGGCTAAGTCTTCTGATTGGGATTACTTGCTGAATGTAAGGCCAAACAAAAATGAATCTGCGTCAGACTTTTGGCAAAAGGTCGTCTATAGGTTGATCACTAAGAATGAGGTCCTAATCTTTCTTACAACTGATGACCAGTTGCTTGTTGCTGACTCTTATACACGGACTAAATATGCTGTTTATGATGATGTGTTTGAGTTTGTAACTTGTAGAGGATTCACCTTTGAGAAGCGTTTTCGGATGAGTGAAGTGATTTTCTTACAGTACAACAATAATCGACTGCAAGATTATATTTCTGACTTATTTGCTGATTACGAGAAGTTGCACACTCGTTTGGTCGAGGCCTTGGCTAGGAATAATCAAATCAGAGGAACTCTGAAAACCAAAAACAATGGGAGTTTTGATAAGCAGATGCGTGATAAACTCCAATCATATGCTGATGGTCTTTTTAAATCATTTAGCACTAAGACGATTGCCATTGTCCCAGCTCAAGATGGAATGGAATATTCTGAGCATACGAATACAACAGGGACTTCAAATATTTCTGTTGATGAGTTGAAGAAACTTCGTCGGCAATTTGATGATGAGGTCGCTGACGTCTTAGGGATTCCAACTGCTTTAATCCATGGCGATATGGCCAATCTGGAAAATAGCCAAAAAATGTTTAATAGTTATTGCTATCAATCACTTGTTAAGAAAATGAGTGATGGGCTTAATTTCGCCTTAGTGTCAAGATGGAAATACGAGCACAATAATTTATTTGTAATTATTGGCGAAGGTCAGAGAGACAAGTTTGCATTTGCTGAAAACATTGATAAGCTTATTTCTTCTGGGGCGATGACTCGAAACGAGGTGCGCTCTGAACTTGGCTTAGAATCTGTCCCTGGTGGCGATAAATTCCTCATCACCAAAAACTATCAACTTGGTGAACAGTTAGAGAAAGGAGGTGAGAAAGAAGATGAAAGTAATTCAGATTAAGGGTACGATTATTTCTAACGATGATCGCTGGATTTATGACTGGTTTGAGTTGGAAGCTACTGCTCCAAAAGATATCGTTCTTCCTGAAAGCGGTGAACCGATTGAGGTTCATATCAATTCAGGGGGTGGAGATGTTTATGCTGGTAGTGAAATCTATACTGCTCTACGCTCATATCCAGGTGATGTGACCGTGAAAATTGTCGGTATTGCAGCAAGCGCAGCAAGTGTGATTGCAATGGCAGGAGATACGGTTGAAATCAGTCCGACTGCCCAAATCATGATCCATAACGTTTCAACGCAAGTGAACGGAGACCACAATGTCCTGCTTCATGAGGCTGGTGTGCTAGAAGGTTTTAACAAATCTATTGCTAGTGCCTATGTTCATAAGACCGGCAAGGCTCTTGATGACTTGCTTGGATTGATGAACAAGACTACTTGGTTTGATGCTGAATCAGCTTTGAATCACGGATTTGTAGACAAGATTATGTTTACAAACGAAGTCGCTCCGACTTTAGTTGCGAGTGAGACTCCTATGATCCCAAGTGACTTTATCGAGAAAATGAGGTCAGCAATGACACCGGATATTGATAAAATCGCTGAACTGGTAGCTGAAAAGCTAAAAGCTAAACTGCCAGATATACAAATCGACAAAGAGGCTTTCGAAAATAGTGAATTTCTACAGAAGAGATTCAATCTTTCAGAAAGTCCAGAAAATAACACAGACAAGGCTGTTCCTAAAGGGTTCGGTCTTTTTATGTTTTAAGAAAGGAAAAACAGAATGACAATGACATTATCTAATCAATTTGAAAAACAACGTCAGGCATTTATGGATGCCGTTGCAAATGGTGCACCTCAAGAAGAACAAGCGAAGCTATACAACGAAATGCTTGAGTCTATGAGCAATGAAATGATGGCTCAAGCTCGTAATGCTGCCCGTGAAGAAGTATCTGCCTTGAATCCATACGATGCCAAGTTGACTGCTGAAGCTCGTGAGTTCTTCAATAACATTGAAAAAACTGCACCTAAAGGGGTTGAAAAACTCTTCCCTCAAGAAACAATCGACCGTATCTTTGAAGATATGGTTATGGTACGTCCACTCCTTCAACATATCGGCCTAAAAAATGCGGGAATCCGTTTGAAATTCCTTAAATCAACTCAAACTGGTCAAGCTGTTTGGGGTAAAATCAATGCCGAAATCGAAGGACAACTTAAACAAGAATTCAGCGATGAAGAAGCAATTCAACACAAATTGACTGCTTTTGTTGTAATTCCAAAAGACTCTGAAAAGTTCGGGCCTGCTTGGTTGCAAAAATTTGTTTCTACCCAGATTACCGAGGCATTTGCAGCTGCATTGGAAGCTGCCTACTTGAATGGTGACGGAGACAATAAACCTATCGGACTCTCTCGTACTCTTACAGGGACCGTTGCAAGCGATAAGACAACTTATGCTGAAAAAACTGCTGAAACAACTAACTTGACTTTTGCCGACTCTGCTACTGTAGTCAAAGAATTGACAAAGGTTTACAAACACCACTCTGTTAAAGCGGACGGAAAAACTCCAGTTGCAGTGGAAGGAAACCTCGTGATGGTTGTTAACCCAGCCGATGCTTGGGATGTGAAGAAGCAATACACTTCTTTGAATGCTCAGGGTGTTTATGTCACTGCAATGCCTTACAACCTGATCTTAGTTGAATCTGTGGCACAAACTACAGGTAAAGTCACTACATTTGTCAAAGGTCGTTACGATGCTTTCGTAGGCGGTGGTATTGAATTTGGACGATTTACCGAAACATACGCTTTGGAAGATTTAAACCTCTACACTGCTAAGCAATTTGCTTATGGTAAAGCTCACGATGAAAAGACTGCTGCTGTTTGGACTTTAAAATTCCCTGAAGCTTAATTTAGGAGTTGAGTCATGACTGCCGAAGTAGAACTTCATTCTCTTCTTGCTGCATTTAAGGAGAGAATGAGGATTTTTCACGATGGAGAGGACGCTAACCTTTCCAGAATGTTGGAAAGTTCTGAGTCAGCCATCCTCAATCTGGTCGGTAGTAAGGACTCTGCTGATCCACGAGTGAGAGAGCTTATTTTAGAACGTGCTCGATATGTCTACAATGACCAAGTTGAATTTTTCTACGGAAACTTTCAAGGAGATTTGATGGCATTATCACTAGAAAATTACAAATTGGAGGAAAAACATGATTAAGGTTTTAAAAGGCTTTTACGACATCAAAGAAGGGGTGTTTCGTTCTGTTGGCCAAGAATTTGAAGAGTCAAAAGAGCGTTTCGATGAAATCAACGAAGCGTTACCTGGCTTTGTTGAATGGGAAGACAAACAATCAGAAGTAACAATGTCTGATGTCCTATCAGACTAATCGTCCCAGCTATCGATATAAAAAGCCAGAGGCTCAAAACGGAGACCTGAGAACCCCCTTAACTTTCTATACTTCTAAAGTCGAGGAGGGGCTTCATGGTCGTGATGTGAGTCACGAGAAGGCTTTTTTTACGATGGGCCAAGTTTACTCTCCTAGCTTTAAAGATATCGAGATTGCGACTGGTAAGTCGATGAAAGCTAAGATGACTCTGAAAATTCGTGATCCTTTGTCTGATTATCAGCCGAAGAATGAGCATTTTGTCGAAGTTGGAGATAATCGTCTCAGTGGTGAAAAATGGCAAATTATCGATGTTCGTCCTGATTTTGATAATCGGGATTTTTTGATAGTCATTATCGGTGGTGGTCAAGATGTCTAGTGGAGCAGAATTAAGAGGCTTTGACGATGTTCTTAGAAACCTTGAAGTTCATCTTGGTGATACTAAGGTCAAACGTGCTACGAGTCGAGCCTTAAAAGCAGTCGCAAATGAAACCTTAGAAGAGTTTAAAGGTGCTTTGCAAGTCTACAAAGATACTGGAGAAACTATCGAAAGTGCTACTGCTGGACGTGTGACTGATCTTGCTGCTGGTGTTCCTGTTGTGAAAATCGGTTTTGGTGAGGGTTCTCGATGGCGCTTGGGTCACTTGAATGAGTTTGGATATGCCAAAAATCCACATCCGAGAGGTTTCGGTGTTATTAGACGCTTTTCAGAGGCTCATGCTAAAACATACAAATACAGAATCGCTAGTCATTTGAAGACGGAGGGGTTTTAGATGGTCAAAGATAAGTTTAATGAACTCTATGAGGCTTTGAAAAAAGATGAGTCTTTAGCTGGAATTAGTATCAAATCTTTTAATCGTCCAGACATGCTACCAAGCAATGAGACAAGTATCGTCATTAGACCAGTTGGTCCGCCGATGCAGACGGCTCATGGTAGTAATACGAGCCTGGCTAAGACATTTCTTTATCAGGTCAATGTAGAGTCTAAAAATTATATGGAGTGCAAAGAACTCCAAAAAAAAATTGAAAAGATTATGGAAGACCAGGGATTTTATCAAACCACTGGTGGTTTGGATGAATGGATTCCAGAAATCAAACGCTATGTAGATGCTCGAACCTACAAGGGTCAGAGTGTTCTATATGAAGAATACTAAATTAAAGAAAGAGGTGCTATAAATGGCATTGGTTGGTTTTAAACGTATGACAATTCGTGTGTTGGATGGAAATGCTAATCCGACACTTGGAGAAAACCTTTTTGTAATTGAAGGTCAAACCGGTAAAGGTGCGACTCGTACCGCTAAAATTTCAGGTCTTGCAAGTGATCCAGTAAAAACCTATGGTAGTGATGTCGCTTACCACGTATCAAACCGTGGTGTTGGCGATGTGAAGATGGAACTGACTGCGGTTGATATTCCTTCAACAGTACTCGCTAAAATCCTAGGACATCAAGTCAAAGATGAAATTATTGGTATTGGCGCTGATACAGTTGCTCCATACTGCGCTGTTATGCTTGAGTCTCAGACTGCAAATGGGACTCAGGCACAAGTCGGGTTCTTCAAAGGACAATTCTCAATGGACGCTGAAGAACTTGAAACGCTTAAAGATAAGCAAGAAGAACTTCCAGATGACAGCTTGAGTTTCGCTGCTATTGCAAGTGATGACACTGAAACAAATGGTCTTTACTATGTGAAATACATTGGTAAAGATGATGCTAAGCTCAAAAAATTCAAAGGGCAACTTAAAATGGTTGCTGCAGGGTAGGAAGAGGGCGCAAGCTCTCTTTTTATCTTTTTTCTAGAAAGGAAAGTATATGGCTAAGGTTAAATTTTTAATTAAAAATGAGAAAGGTCAAGATGTTCAAAAGACAAGTAAGGAAATTACTACTAAGGACTATCGTGACTACCTGATTCTCAATGAAGCACTATCTTCTGACTTGTCCGAAGTTGAAAAGCTAGACAAGCAATTGGAATTTATCGCCTCATTGTTTGAAGATTTGGAAGTGGAAGAACTTTTGAAATTCACGGATATGGCAGATATTTTTGCGGTATTTGCAGATATCTACTCTCATCTGGTGGGTGATGTTGACCCAAAGGAGAAAAAATAAAGCCAAGTGAAGCGCTGAAACGGTTTTATGGATTTGTTAAGCAAGCTACTGAGGGTCCATATGGCATGAGTATCCGTGATGTCATGGATACTAGCTGGGAGGACCTGATGGGCGTTCTCGGTGAAACCGAATCCGCTAAAGCTGAGGAAGTCATGGATCTTGCTGACTTTCTAGAAATGATTTAAAAAGGAGGATTTGAATGGCAGGTGGAACGCCGTTAGGTCAAATGTATATCGAGCTAGGGCTGGACGTGTCGAAGTTCAATCCTACTCTAAATGGTGCTAAGAATGCGGTTAAATACTTTCAAAGCAATGTAAAGGCGCTAGACAGCTCCCTTAAAAATAACGGGAAAAACACAGACTTGCTTCAAGCTAAGTACAAGACGCTTGGCCAAGCGATTGAAGCGCAAAGAAAAGTCTTGGACCAGATGAAGAAAAGTTTTGATACTCTCGAACCTGGTACAGCTAAGTTCGACAAGGCTGCTGCTGAGATTGAACGTGAGAATGCTAAGTTGGCAGCTATGGAAGGTCAACTTCATCGTGTTAAAGAAGCTTTGGTTGCTGTTGGTAAAGAGAATAGCTTTGCGAATCGCATCAATAAATTTGGGGACGGCCTTATTAAAAGTGGCGATAAAATCAAGAATTTTGGTGATAGCGTTTCAAGTCTAGGCGGAAAACTGACTACTGGTTTGACCCTTCCTTTGGTTGCTAGTGTTGGTATGGTTACGAAAGCAGCTGTCGACTATGAATCTGCTTTTGCAGGTGTTAAGAAAACGGTAGATGAGACTGCAACCGTATCCTACAAGAACTTATCTGATGGTATTCGTCAGATGGCTAAAGAATTGCCAGCTAGTGCTGTTGAAATTGCAAATGTCGCAGAAGTTGCTGGTCAGTTAGGTATCAAGGCAGAAGATATCCTTACCTTCTCTCGAACGATGATTGACATGGGAGAATCTACAAACTTGAGCGCTGAAGAAGCTGCGACAGCCATTGCCAAGATTGCAAATATCCTCGGTCTAACATCGGACGAATATGGTCGATTTGGTGCGTCAGTGGTCGATTTGGGGAACAACTTCGCGACAACTGAGCGTGATATCGTTGAGATGACCAACAGATTAGCAGCAGGTGGTAAGCTGGCTGGTTTAACTGCTCCAGACATCCTTGGTCTTGCTACTGCGATGAGTTCGGTTGGTATTGAGGCTGAGGCTGGTGGTACAGCTATGACTCAGACTTTGACGGCTATTGGTAATGCTGTTTCATTGACTGGTAAGGGCGCAGCGGATGACTTGAATCTTATCGCCAAAACTGCTGGAATGACCTCAGAGGAATTTCAACAGGCTTGGAAAGAGAAACCGGTCGTTGCTTTGCAATCATTTATCAAAGGGCTCAAGGACGCACAAGAAAAAGGCGTGAACATGAACTCTATTTTGTCGCAACTTGGAATGACGGGTATCCGACAAAGTAATATGTTGAAATCCTTAGCTCTAGCATCTGATAAAATGGGCGATGCTGTTGATCGTTCAAATAAGGCCTGGAAAGAGAATACTGCTCTGACCAATGAAGCCAATAAACGATATGAGACCACAGAATCACAATTGAAGATGTTTAAGAACCAGGTAACCGACTTGGCTATTGAATTTGGCGGACCTCTTTTGAAGGCTCTCCGTGACGGTCTAAAGGCTGGTAAACCTTGGATTGACACGCTGGCCACAATGGCTAAGCATTTCAGCTCCATGTCTGAAGAGGAGCAAAGAAATGTTCTAAAATGGGCAGCGTTAACCGCAGGAGCTGGTCCAGCGTTAACACTTTTTGGAAAAGGTATTGGAATCGTAGGAGGCTTGACAAAAGCACTCGGTTGGCTTACCAAAGGGACTGGTAAAGCGGTCGGTGGCATGAATTTAATGTATAAGACTTTCCAAGCCTTTAGAACAACCGGGAATCTATCATCTGCCTTTAAATTGGCATCTGGTGGAGCTGTAGCGCTTGGGAATGCAACAGCATCAGCTTCGACATCTACTGGTCTCTTGACAACTGCAATGAGTGCCCTCTCAAATCCTTTAGGATTGACAGTCGCTGGTCTTGCCATTGCGACAGCTGCTGCTGTTCATTTTGGCAACGAGAAAGATAAGGCTCGTATCAAGACTGAAGAGTTTGGCTCTCAGCTAAGCGATACTGCTAGAGGAGAATTGCGAAGTTTTCAAAAGACAGTTGATGAAACCAGTACTGCTGTCGCAAACTTTGGGACTCATGCCGGAGATGCTGATAAGGTATCTGGAGCTTTTAAAAAACTCTATGAAGAGATTGCTGCTGCTGCGGATAAAAGCAACAAACGGATAGAAGAGTTGGGCGCTAAGTGGGGCCTGAGTGAAGAAGATATTGCAAAAGCCAAGGAAAGAAATGGCCAGATGGTATCTAATACTGAGGCTATGATGAATCAAATCAATGAGATTTATCAGCGACATAATGGCGATGCAAGCAAGTTCTCTCAAGAGGAGAAAGAAATCATCCTGAACAATCAGAATGAGATGATTAAGGCGAAACTCTCGATGATGAGTTTGTCGGAAGAACAACAGACGGCAGCACAACAAGCCTTAAATGGTAAAATCAGCTCACTCAACGAAACACAGTTAAAACATACTAGAGATGTTTTGAAACAAGCGCTGGATGAGGAAAAGAAACTCTACGAGAACTCAAAGAGCGAGTGGAAAGAGTTGCTCGATGGGAAAGCAATTGATCAAGAAACTTACAATAAAAAAATTCAAGAACTAGAATCTAAACACCATCAAACCATGGAAGCTTTAGGAAGTAAGTACTATCAGGTCATGCAAAATCTCGATGCTAAGGTAAAAGCTCGAACTGGTCAAAGTTGGAACTATTGGGAAGAAGCCAAGAAGGTTCTGGAAGAATACGGTCTGTCCTACGAAGAAATTGGGAAGAAAGCTGCGGTAGCTTCTCAAAAGGTAGGTAATTCACACAGCATTCTTGCTAACTATACTAGTGAGATGAACAAGGAAGTGAAAGAGGCTAACGATGCCTGGTCATTGCTTGTCGGCAACATTGATAAGAATGGGAATTTCCAAGTCAAGTCTAACGTTAAGGAAGTCATCGGAGAGGCTGCTAAATCTGCTGAAGGTTGGGAACAATTGCAGTTTATTGCTAAGACTGCGGAAATCAACTCAAATGCCCGTGCTACAATTGCTGAGGCTCTTGTCGAATCCGGGAAATGGAAAGACATGACTCTCGAAGAGAAACAAGTGATTGTCAAGAACCAAGCTGGGCTACAAGCTATCTTTGATAGTGAAACTCATCTTAAAACATGGAACAGTATGCCGGCGGAAATCAAAGAACTTCTCATGAAGAATACAGACATCATGAATAAGGCGGAGGAAGCCTCAAAAGCTCTGTCTAACTATGAAGCTCTGAAACCAAAACAGAAGGAGTTACTGGCTAATGATGAAAGCGTCCGAAAAGCAGTCGCTCGCTCAACTGATACTTTGACAACCTGGAATGCCACGACTCCATTTACAAAAGATTTGAAGGCCGATCCTACGAATGTTTTGAACAATGGCCAGTTATCTATCGATAAGATTACAGCTTGGAATTTTGCATCTGCCGAGACTAAATCTTTAAATGCAGTAGATAATACAAGTGCTGCTGTTGGAAGTGCTCAAGCAAGTGTAAACTCTCCGAAACAAATAGCACCTATCAATTTGTTCGCGACTGACCAGACTGGTGGTGTACGAGATGAGACAAGCAGTGCTATTAATGCCATTAAACAATATAATCCAGTAGATATTCTTGCTAAGAATAGCACGCAAGGAACTGTAAATGAAGTACAAAGTGGTGTTAATAGTATTCAGGACAAAACGGTTACAATCAGTGCACGAGATAATGCGTCTGGAGTTCTTTCAGGCATTAGGAGTTGGATTGATAGCGTAACTGGTAATTTCTTTACGAATATCTTTGCGAGCAAGCATGCCCACGGTACCAACTATCACCCTGGTGGTCTTGCCGTTGTCAATGATCAAAGAAATAGCAACTACAAGGAAATGGTTACTCTTCCAGATGGTCAGAGTTTTATTCCTCAAGGCAGAGATGTCTTGCTTCCTCTTCCGAGAGGTTCAAAGGTCTTGCGAGCAGATAAAACTAGACGTTTGATGCGTGAGATGGGCGTTCCTAAATATGCTTCTGGTATCGGGATCCCGAGTGACGCTAAATTTCTTAAAGAAATCGAACAAGCTCAACGTAGTATTACTATCCAATCTACAAGTGTCCAAAATGGGCAAAATATAGATAAAATCGTGTCTGAGATGACGATTCTGAGAGCAAGTTTAGAAAAATTGCTTACTGATATCCTTAACAAGGACACAAACGCTTATCTGGATAACTCAAAAGTTACGGATGTTGTTACTAAGACTCAGAAAGAGCGTGAGAAAATGCTACTAAGAATGAAAGGGGTGATTGAATGAGCGAAGTGACTATGAGTTTTAATAAAACAGATTTACAAGAGTTTATTGAAATCCATGACATCCAACGAGATATTGGGAATAATCGCTCTATCTCTATCGACCATGCCCCAAGAATTGGCGTGAATATCCAGCAACAAACCATTGATGCAAAATATATCAAGGTTGACTTCTCCATCTGGTCCAAAGACAGAAATACCCTCAAGCACAAGCTTGCGGGTATTTTTAATGTCGATAGTCCTAAAGAGTTGACCTTTTCAGATGAGCCAGACAAGTATTATCTGGCCATGGTAATTGATGATATCTCTATGCAGGAGGCAAGCGGGAGACGTTCAAACGGGTCTATTAAGTTCATCATTCCTGATGGTGTGGCTCATAGTTCAGTCTATAAGCGATTTGATAACGACAAAAACGCAACTATCGAAGCAGGAAAGATGGTGTTTGATCTTACAAATAATGGCACAGAGAGCGCATTTCCAATCGTTAAAGTCAAACATAATGCTGAGAATGGGTATATCGGTCTAGTTAACACCAGCGGAGCTCTTGAGGTTGGAGATCCTAAGGAGATCGATACTGAGATAGTTAAACAGTCTGAGGTCTTGCTTGACTTTAGAGGCGACAAAATCGTTGATGGCTTTGCTAGAGCGGTCAAGATTGGTTCAGTGACTAATAGCCCAGAGAATTTAAACGGAACATCCGAGCTAGTCACAGCAAACGGCAAGAAGCGTGTCAAACTAAGAGAGCAATCTAGCGGCACATACAATGAAAGCTACTCAACAGGCTTGTCATGGGAGATTCCTGCTGACTCTACAGGAGAGAAAGGCTCGCTTGATGATTACATTTTTTGCAAGCTGGTTTATCAGTTGGATTCAGTTACTCAATGTGGGTTTATTAAAGTGACTGTATCTGACACTAATGGGCAGTTTTTGTATGGTGTTGAAACTTACAAGCGCTATAAAGGGCTATATTGTGGATTTAATGTCTTTGCAACAGATAACAAAGGCGATTTCAACTTTTTAAAATGTTTCGATTTTGATTCCTCAAGCGACAGGAATAAAAATCCTTTTTCATTATCAAGAGGGCAGTTTGAGCTCAAAAGGAATGATGAGAAAGTTCAAGTTTACTACAACGGCTCATACTATAATTTTATTGTTCCTGAAATAGAAGGTAAAAAATCAGCTAAGGTCCATGTGACGATAGGTGCTTTTCGTGGAAAGGCAATTATCCCTTACTTGTATCTTGATGAGCTGTTGTATCGCAAAGATTTTGTACAGGCTTCAAGGGACATTCCTAATCGCTATCCTATAGGGTCAAATATCATCCTTGATAGCGAGAATGATTCCGTCATGGTGGATGGTATTGAGAGGGCTGCAGATGTTGTCCAGGGTTCAAAATTCTTGAGCATTCCTCCAGGAAAGAGTCAACTTGAGGTCTATTGCTCAAGCTGGGTCAAAAAAAAGCCTACTGTAACAATTGAATTTGAAGAAAGGTGGCTATAATGCTTTTAACGATTCACGATGCAAACTTGCAAAAGGTTGCTTTTGTTGATAATAGTAAGCAGAACACGCTTAATTATTATAACGATACATGGTCAAGAGATATGCCAACAGGGGCCTCAACTTTTGAGTTTACAGTCTTTAAGAAAGCAATGCAATCAGACACAGCTTCATCAAAGGCCTACCAGCATCTAAACGAACGTGCTTGGGTATCGTTCCGACACAATGGACGTACCTATCTCTTTAATGTGATGTCGGTGGAAGAGAACGAGCAGACAATCAAATGCTATTGTGAGAATCTGAATCTTGAATTGATTAATGAGGTAGCAAATCCTTACAAAGCAACGGGAACAATGACTTTTGCAGAATATTGCAAAGAGATGGCTTTACTGAACTATGCTCATCTCACTATTGGAATTAACGAGGTTTCAGACCAGCAACGCATCATTGAGTGGACGACACAAGAAACAAAACTTGCTCGCTTGCTTAATCTTGCGAAACAATTCAATGCTGAGATTGAATTTGACACGCAATTAAAAGCAGATAGCACCCTTAAGAACTTTACTGTAAATATATATCATGAACACGACGATACACACCAAGGAGTTGGTCGTATCAGGAATGATGTGGTTTTAAAATATGGTAAAAATATTAGCTCTATCATCCGGAAAGTGGATAAGACGGGTGTTTTCAATACAATCCGGCCAACTGGTAAAATGCCAACTGTTGAGATTGAAGACAGCGGGGAGCGTCACGTTTCAAGTCAAAGAGTCAAAAATTCGGATGGCTCGACAACTGAGACTATCATTCGCACTGCTTCAGATGGAACTAAGAGTAAAACCATAGTCCATACAAAAATAACAAAGCTAGCTGATAAGACACGGATTACAACAACCACAACAACTCGTTCAGATGGCTCTATCGAACAGACTGTGACGACTAGTAAGAAAGGTGGACCATCTAATACTGAGAAACGAATCATAAAACCTCCTAAGAAAAAAGAGAAGGAAACCGAGCCTGAAAAAGAGGTTCTGACCATTGAAGACTTGGGAGATTGGTCTATCAAAAACGAGAGGGGAGAATTAGAGTTTTACCAAAGAGGACAACAACTGTATGCACCGTTGTCCATGCAACTCTATCCCTCAACTTTCACTTCAGCAACAGCTGAGGACCAGTGGACAAGACGAGATTTCGACTTTGACACAGATGAACCAAATGAATTGAGACGGCTTGCTTACTTGAAATTAAAGCAGCATTGCTACCCAGCCATCACCTATGAAGTAGATGGCTTTGTGGACGTAGAAATCGGGGATACGGTCCAGATTTACGATGATGGATTTAGTCCAACTTTAATTGTAAAAGCACGAGTTACCGAACAGAAAATCAGCTTTACAAATCCGGCAAGCAACAAAACTACTTTTGCGAATTTTAAGGCACTTGAAAACAAGTTATCGGATGGCATTCAAGCAGCATTCGAGCGACTTTTTGAGGCGTCAAAACCCTACACTATCAAACTAGCTACAGACAATGGTATAGCCTTTAAAAATGGCCAAGGTCAGACCATTGTGACTCCTACTCTCATGAGAGGGAATAAGGTTATCAACAGCGGATGGCGTTGGGTCGTTGATGGTGTAATCAAAGCCACAAGCCCTAGTTACATTGTCCGAGGCTCTGACATCGATCAAAAGATGGTTTTGACGGTGTCAGCATGGGTGGATAACAAAGAGGTAGCCTCTGAGCAGTTGACTCTCATCAACACATCAGATGGGCTACAAGGTCAAAAAGGGGATACAGGTCCGAAAGGTGACTCTGGGCCTAAAGGAGACCGAGGAGAAAAAGGCGAAAAGGGAGACCGTGGGGAACGTGGGCTACAAGGACTCCAAGGTTTGCAAGGTCCAAAAGGTGACCAAGGTATTCCTGGACTTAAAGGAGCTGACGGCCGTACACAGTACACTCACATTGCCTACGCTGACTCTATTTCAGGTAGTGGATTTAGCCAGACTAACGCTGATAAGCCCTATATAGGGGTCTATGTTGATTTTAACGCTGCAGATAGTAATAATCCAACAGTTTATAAATGGAAAAAGTGGAAAGGTGAAGATGGAGCGCAAGGTGTACCGGGAGCAAAAGGAGCAGATGGTAGAACACCATATTTTCATAGGGCGTGGGCTAATTCTGCGGACGGTCGTACTGATTTTAGCACCTCTGATAGTACTAACAAGCGCTACTTAGGAACGCTGACAGACTTTACTGAGGCAGACAGTCAGAATCCTGCACAGTATAAATGGACAGCTCTTTTTGACAATGTTCAAGTAGGAGCAGAAAATAGGTATAGTTCTACCTCCGCAGTATCCGGATATCTAGCACAGGGAGGACAAATCAGTAAGGCGCAAGGTGACAATAACGAACGTACGTCAGGTTTTATTGACATCCAAGGACTAAGTAACTTAATCATGCAGTTGTGGGTAACCACCCCTGCTAAAGGAATGCCTTGGCATGCTTGGCAATTTTACGATGCTAATAAATCACCTATCGGAACTCGACTTACAGGTAAGGACAGTTATACCGCTCGTGCTCAAAAGTGGCATATAGTTAATAATATTACAGTACCAGCAACTGCTAAATTTATTAGATTATCTGCTAGAACTTACGAAGACGCCAAAATTAAATTAGAAATAGGCAATGTACCTACCGACTGGTCTCCAGCTGTCGAAGATATCCAGAGAGACATTGACTCTAAAGCAGACCAAGGACTGACTCAGGAGCAACTTAATGCTCTAGCTGAAAAAGCTCAACTTCATGACATAGAGCTAAAAGCTAAAGCAACAATGGATCAGTTCAGTGAGTTAGAAAAAGCCTATAATGCTTTTGTAAAATCAAATGCAGAAAGCCAAAAAAAATCTGAATCTGATTTAATCGAAGCGGGCAGAAGAATTGAGTTTTTATCAATAGAATTTGGTGGCTTGAAAGAGATGAAAAAGTTCATCGATACCTATATGAGTGCTTCAAATGAGGGGCTCATCATTGGAAAGAACGATGCTAGTTCATCAATCAAAGTCAGTCATGATAGGATTTCCATGTTTTCTGCAGGTAAGGAGGTAATGTATATTTCGCAAGGCGTAATCAATATTGACAACGGTATTTTCACCGCGTCAATTCAAATTGGACGCTTTAGAACAGAACAGTATTATCTTGACAAAGATGTGAATGTTGTTCGATATGTAGGAGGTTAAAAAGAGGAAAATGACTAAATTTATCAATTCTAGTGGCCCATTGCACTTGAATATTTATATTGAACAAGTTAGTCAGGACATCGCTAACAACTCCTCTAGAGTTAGTTGGAAAGCTACTGTTGACCGTGATGGTGCTTACCGCACATATACTTATGGTAATATTAGTAACTTGTCTGTATGGTTAAATGGGTCAAGTGTGCATAGTAGTCACCCCGATTACGACACTTCCGGACAAGAAGTAACCCTAGCAAGTGGAGTGGTTACAATCCCTCATGACAGTGACGGGACAAAGACTATGTCTGTCTGGGCATCTTTTGACCCCAATAACGGAGTTCATGGTAACATTACAATTTCGACGAATTATACATTCGACAAAATTCCTAGGTCTACGCAAATTTCTAGCTTAGAAGGAAATCGAAATCTAGGATCCTTACATACGATTATCTTTAATCGAAAAGTGAACTCTTTTACTCATCAAGTTTGGTACCGAGTTTTCGGTAGTGACTGGATAGATTTAGGTAAGAACCATACTACTAGCGTCTCCTTTACCCCGTCACTGGACTTAGCAAGATACTTACCTAAATCAAGTTCCGGGGTTATGGACATCTGTGTTCGAACATATAACGGTACTACTCAAATCGGTAGTGACGTGTATTCTAATGGATGGTACTTTAAAATCCCAGACAGTGTAAAGCCTACCTTCACAGGTCTTTCATTAACTGACATGAATACGGTCGCAAGACAGCTTTTGAGTGGAAATGACTTCTTACAAATCATTTCAGATATCCAAGTAAACTTTAACAATGCGTCTGGCGCTTATGGTTCTACTATTACAGGATATCGAGCTGAAATTGTTAATAAAAAAATGGTCGTAACTAAAAACGGTGGTAGTTTTGGTATCATGAACTTTAGCGGTTTGGCGACCATTCGAGCTTATGTTGTCGATAGTCGGGGTAAACAATCAGATACTAAAGATATTACTATCAACGTAATTGAGTATTACACCCCCTCCTTTAGTTTCTCCGCACTTAGAACTAGAGGTAATCCAAATACATTGCAAGTGTTAAGAAATGCCCGAATAGCCCCTATAATGCAGTCAGGGAAGCAAAGGAATGTAATGTCCTTAACTTTCAAAGTCGCTCAGATAGGTAATGAGAATTTCACGGATGATAATGGTAGTGCATCTGGTAATTTTACAAGTGTTCATACATTGACTAATTCAGCTGCTAACATGGCGGGAAATTATCCATCGAATAAATCCTTTGTGATTATTGGTAAGCTTGAGGACAAGTTTACAAGCGTTGAATTTTCAGCTACTGTTGCAACCGAAAGCGTAGTAATGTCCTATGATAAGAACGGACGTGTTGGCATCGGTAAGGTTGCTGAGTTCGGTAAACCTGGTTCTTTAGACGTTCTGGGTGATATCTACGCAGACAACAAGCCTATCCAACAGCATCAGTTGACAAAAAATGGAGGAAACTCCTTGAGCGCTGAGATTGATTGGAACAACTACACAGATTCAGGCCAATACATGGGCTACAATCTATCAAATTCTCCAACCGGAGGGAATCCATGGAAACATGTGCAGGTTTTTAAGCATAACGATAACTGGGTAGTTCAAGTAGCTTATGATTTCTCAGGACAATTTTTAACAGTTAGAGCTAAAAGCAATGGTAATTGGACACGTTGGGTTGAGTACGCTAAAAAAGATGAGGTTTTATTAAAAACAGAAAGTAGTCCGACAGCCTGGCAAAATGCCAATTTACAAAATGGATGGGGTCATCATAGGGACTATGAGAATGTTCAATTTTCAAAAACATTTGACGGTATTGTTTATTTAAAAGGTACTTGTAAAGGCGGAAAGACTACCCGTGGGTCAATTATCTTTACTTTGCCTGAAAATTTCAGACCATCCACAATATTATATAAGACCGCACTAAATAATGATTATGGCCCTGCCGTTGTCGGGATTTATCCAGGAGGTAACGTAGTCGTCAAAGGAAACGTTGATGCTACTTGGCTCAACTTTGATAATGTATCTTTCAAAATTTAAGGAGGAACTATGAAATTAGAGTACGGGACAAAGTCCCAAGAATTTGACGCAAGCGGCAAAGAATTCGCTACAAAGGTCACACTTGTTAATTCAGATGGTGCTATCGTACCTATCATGCTACCGGCTGATAAAATCAGCTTGTCCAATACTGAGCTTTTTGAGTTAGCTCTGGAGGCCCTTTATCAAGAGAATTTCCCACAACGTGCCGAAAACGAGAAGTTCAATAAGGTAGATGAACAAATCCAGAAAAACAAAGAGATGACCGCAAAGATGGAGCAAGCGACCGTGGAAAACAAGGAGAACCTTGACACGGTTTCAGCTATTACTGAGGTTCTCATCGCCCTAGCCATCTCTCAAAATGGGGGTATGCCTACTTATGCTTACAACAAAGTGGCTGAGTTCATCAAACCGCTTGTTAAAAGTACACGGTATGGAAACGGCGATATCATCGCTATGCCATATCCGTTTGATACAAATCCTAAATGGCCGAGTGGAACCAAGACAATCTTCAAGTTCCAGATGCAACCGTCCGAAGGGTACACTTGGAAAGAACAGGCTCTTGCTGAGATGCTTCAGCAAGGTGTGCTGACCGTGGTCATGCCACGTATTGAGTAAAAGGAGGTTATATGCCAATAGAACACGCAGAAAGAATTGCCCAAAGCCAAGTTGCCTGGGCTATTTTGTTTATTTTATTATTCGGCTTCGTTATTCGCTATCTGATTAAGACATCAGACAAGCGAGAGAAGAAGATTATGGATTTGCACGAGCAATCAAAGGCCGACTCTAACAGACGAGAAGAGCGTTTGATGACTCACCTGGAAAAAACTACTACAGAATTAACCACAATCACTCACGCGGTCGGAGATATTCAAAAAGAAATGGTCCGCATGAACGACCGCATGGAAGAAATCGAAAAAGGAGAATAACACATGCAACAAATTACTGAAATCATTATCGCTTCAGCTACTGGAATCTTGACTGTTTTGGCTGGTATCGCGGTCAAATCGATTAAGGATTTTTTGATTAAAAAAGGCGGTGAAAAGACCATCAAGATTGTCGAAATCCTTGCTAAGAACGCGGTCAACGCTGTGGAGCAAGTAGCTCAAGAGACAGGCTTCAAGGGCGAGGAAAAGCTGGAACAAGCCCGTACGAAAATCCGTGCTGAACTCAATAAGTACAATATCAGCATGACTGATAAGGACTTGGATACATTCGTTGAGTCAGCAGTCAAACAGATGAATGATGCGTGGAAAGGAGAGTAATGATGGTAGAAATCATTAACCATACAATTTTTAATGGAATTTCAGGATCCCGACCAACTGAGCGACCAAAATATTATGTTTTACATAATGATGCTGGTTCAAAAAGTGCAAAGGCCTATATCGAATGGCTTCAAGAACGATATGACAATGGCCGGTCTGAACTTGGTTTTGCTCATTACTACATCACAAGAGATGCAATTGTGCGAGTCGAAGACACATACAATGGTTCATGGTCTGCTGCTAACTACGATGCTAACATGAACTCTCTTAGCTATGAAGTATGCCAGCAGTTAAGCGCATCAGATGCCGAGTTCATTGAAAATGAAAATATGGTATTGCGCCAAATGGCCGAAGATATGGCTTATTATGGTGATACTCCAAATTATAGCAACATCAAGTTTCACAATGAATTTTCTAGCACATCATGCCCTGCTCGTTCCCTTGAATTGCACGGCGGATACAATGACAGCTTGCGTGACTATGTGATTGCTAAAATCAAGCATTATCAATCCCTTGGCTCGACTGTCCAAGAAATTCTTGCAAAAGAAGGCAATCAAGAAGGTTGGAAGAAGAATGCGACTGGTTGGTGGTATGTCAATGCAGATGGTTCTTATCCAACGAATAAATGGCAGAAAATCAATAACGCCTGGTATTACTTTGACAGCAACGGCTATATGAAAGCTAACACATGGCACAAGCATTCGGATGGGTACTGGTATTACTTGCTACCAAATGGCGCAATGGCGACTGGTTGGGTACTAGTCGGGTCAGAATGGTACTACATGGACGATTCTGGCGCTATGGTTACTGGTTGGGTCAAGTACAAGGAACATTGGTATTATCTCGATGCTAATGATGGAGATATGAAATCCAATCAGTTTGTCAAGTCGGCAGATGGCACAGGTTGGTACTACCTTAAATCAGACGGAACAATGGCAGATAAGCCAGAGTTTACTGTTGAGCCTAACGGGCTCATTACTACAAAATAATCTTAAAAATAAATAGAAAGGAGACTTTCTAAATTGTTCTTTCACCGCAGGCTCAGGCTTGCGGTTTTTTTGTTTGCAATAATAAAAGCAGTGACCGAAATCACTGCTTATCAGCTGTAGCAAATTCATAGAGCTTTTCTGCCGTTAGAAGCGCCATTTTGTCCATGCTTGTTTTTCCTTTTCTGAGGTCAGAAACAGTAGTCCAAGGAATTCCAGCGCCTTGCGAAATAGCAGATGTAGACATCGGGCTGTCTAATAATTTTTGAATAATTTTTCTCATACTTATTTGTCCTTTTTATTCTTTAGATAAATATATACATTGACTGCAATTATAAAAATAGCTATTGCACTAACCATTGCTTTTCCTCTTTTCATTTGATAAAATAGAGGTGTGAGGGGCTTTCGCCCCCACCTCTTAGCGTTTACCTTTTTCTTTTGCGGGATTCGGGTTTACGCTTTTTGTTTTGCCTTGCGACTGTTATTGCAGTCACCAGACTTGCTATAGCAGTTACCGTTTCAGGGATATTATCTATCGCCTTTTCAAGTAACCTAAGCCAATCTTCTTTGTTCAACTTCTTCACCTCCTTTCCTTATCTTGATTATATTATATCACGGTACACCGAGAAAGTCAAGCGTTTTTATGAAGTTTTTTTAAATTTTTTCAAAAAAAATAGACCTTGTCCAGAGGTCGGGGACTTGGAGGGGACACCCTCCAATGTAAACTATTAGAACTAAATTGCAGCCTTCTCAACTATACGGGCAAATATGAGTATGAAAATGAATACGAAGATGAATACGATTTAAAAAAATGATAGCAATTAATGAAAATGATTTTAATGGAAAATAAGTAAAAACTCAACTATTGAAAAGCGATGATAACTATTTGTAAACGCTTTTCACTTATGGTATAA
>NZ_JAHZPT010000017.1:0-37289 GCF_019929545.1 Streptococcus mitis | reverse complement strand
ATGTGCCAACTAAATGAGACACATACAGTTGATTTTTTCTTTTGTGATAAGAGTGGAGTTTTTAGAGGTGCCCTAAAGAGTATCAAAAACTATTATTGGAAGAAATCTTAAAAATAAATGACATAATCAATTCATTTATCAATTGAAAATTAGGTCTTATTTCAGAAAAATAGTTTCATCTCAATTCTATTTTAGAAAAACTAATACTTTTTTCTAAAAACAATAAGTTTTTACCCCCTTTTTCTCTGAACATCTCCGACTTGGAAAAAGTTCCCTTCACCGGTACCCAAATAGCAAAAAAGATTTTTTAAAAGGTGGGGGGACTCAATATCCTTTCAGTTCTACAAATCTTTTAGCAATTACCTTTCTTCGACCATATACATAACGAGCAGGTTTATTTAATTCCTCTGCAACTTCTTCCCAGGTCACACCAGCTTTTAAGAATCTCATTTTAAAAATTATTAGATCACTCTCAATCAAATTTTCCATCAAAGTTTCTACTACTAGTTTAAAGCCTTCTAAATATCTAAGTGTTTGGTCTCCTTCAATTCTAATGATTGTTGCTTCAGTAGGACTTGACACTTTCTTTCCTTGACTTCTGATATACTCAGCGTCGCTATATTTCTTATTATGTATCAACTCCTGTCTTCTAAGATATATCTTATTATCAAGCGTTCTATATCGTTCTAACTCAATATCAATACCATCCAGGTCTTTCTTACTTAGCTCATACATAACTAAGTACCTCCACTTAAAATTTATATTTTTCTTAACTTGCAATTCTACAATTCAAAGGGATTCCCCTCTAATTTATACTCCAGTTTCTCATATCTTACATTCTGTGAAACTCACTCCATTCTGTAAACCCCTGATATACCTTGCTTTCAAGCTATTACTTCTTTTCAGTTTATGCTTACTTTGTTATGTGAAACTTAGTAAAGCATAAAAGTAGGACTAGCGATATTTCTTTTGTTTGAGCCATATATCACTAGCCTTACTTAATTTATTCCCTATTTCTCTAAATACACTTTGATGTCCCGATATTCCTTAGAAAAATTCATCCATCCGCTAGAATCAGGAGTTAAGAATGGTAGGACAGTAAGCGGACTTACTTCTGTTCGATACGGCGATAGAGAATGTCTCTGACTTATTTCTCTGACTACACCTGTATGAATTTCTTCTACATCCTTCTTCAGTTCTTGAATTTCATCATACGCGTCCAAAATTCGTCTAAGTTTCTTTCGGTATTGTTTATAGATCTTCTTAGTTTCCATTCGTTGCTTAGTTTCTTTAAAAATGTATTCAAAGATGACTGCATTAGCTTCTGAAAAATCACTATCAAATTTTTCCTGAAGGCCATTAATAGCTTTTTCCATCTTTCCCAGCTGCTCTAAAGATTCTAAGTTATTTGACAAAAAAGAATCTATGTTCTCAAATGAAACTGCTTGATTGCCTAACAGGCTTTTCCTTTTTTCGCTTAACTGTTCTCGTGCTGAATTAATCTTGCTTTTTTTATTATCTAGATCATCCAGTGTTTCAAATACTTGATTAATATCCATTTCTTTCTCCTAGTTCCATTGAATAAAGTAACCACAATCTTCTTCAACTTTTTTTACATCAAATCGGGTATGTAAAATCAACCGTTTCCCAAAATAGTCATTCGCATTCATCCAACTAAGTGTATCTTTCTTGCGATCAAACAAAGTAACAAAGTTTTCTAGATCTCCGATAAAGCCTTTTTTGTCACCTTTATTCCCTAATGTTGTATCATCTACAATTAAAAAGTTATCTACAAAGAATGTTTCACTTGTCCCTGTCTCTTTATCAACTTTAAGTAGATAATTTCCTGAAGTGTCTTTCATTTTTTCTAAGACACTAAATAGTGATTGACTAACAACCATAGATACATTGCGCTCTGGATTGATTAAAGAAACAATAGATTTCAAGTCGTCCATACTTGTAGCAGTCTGCACTTTCGCAGTTTGGAGAATTTTCCCAATTTCTCTATTTCGTGTTCTACGTTTTAATTTAATAATCTTCTTACCAAGAAAATCCGTTAAATTATATTGGCCATCATCTAATTGTTCCTGTGAAAAATCAAGTTTTCCACTGAATAATTTAACTAAGTAATCAACGCTGATAGTTTTCTTTTTATCTGCTTCTGTTCTCTCAACCGAATTTTCGCTAACTTCTTGTAATGAATCAGATTCAAAGTCAGTTACTTCATACTTCCCACCACGGGTACGAGTCTCAATAACATTTACTAGATCAACCAATTCTTTACGTTGATGTTCATCTTCGTAACTATCAAGGATTGGTTTTTCAATGAGTACATGATTATTTTCTACTTTCATTCCCCTAGTGTTATAACCTGTACTTCGGATATAAGCTTCTAGATTTTCTTTTTGTTTAGCTAAGTTATTTGTCATTTTTTTGCTCCTTCATCTTTTAATATCTGATTTTTGTTTATAATTTTTTCTAAAATTCTTTGCTTTTAGCTTTTCTTTTAGAACTCTCCGAGCCTTTAGAATCATTTTTTCTAGATTTTGATTTGTCTTGTTTGTTAGCATATTTTTCTAGTATTTCTTGTTTCCGTTGTTCTAAGCAATCATCTTCTTTTTTACACTGAGAAAAGATTTTCTGTCTTTTATCTGGATCCATAGAAAACTTATTGGCTACTACATACCCTAAAGAAGTATCTCCTGACATCTCCCTCACCCCCTTTCTATGCAAACAAAAAGGGACATACCACTAGCATTATATGCTTACGGTATGTCCCTGAGTTGTTCTCAATAGACTTATTTTTTAGTTTCTTTTTTGACTAGATGGGTAAACTTCCCATCTGAATAGAATAAAGTAACTTCTCCAAAACTTGGAACTTTTTCTATCTCTATTATACCACATTTTTCATAGACAACAAAGCCTTTTTCTGTTGCAAATCGCATTTTATCATCATTCATTGATATTCTCCCCTCACTGTGTTTATAGTGTATCTCTTATCTTTGATCGTAAAAGCCTTGAAAGTGTTCCCTTCTAAACCTTTCAAAATTCTACTTGAATTTCTAGCATTGTATACCGTCCGCAGTTCACTACTATCTAGGTTCGTGTTGAAAATCGTAGTTTCTCGATTATTGATAATATCAAACAAGAAATCCTGTTCCCAATCGCTCTTAGGTGTTACCGTCCCATTTTTTGCCCCTAGGTCATCGATGATTAGAAAATCAACATCAACTAGCTTTTTAACCGCCTCATACTCTGTTAAGTTTGCATTTCTTCCATAAGCCCAGCCTTCTTTTATCTGCTTGATAATCTCGGTTAAGCTGACAAACAAGACACTCTTAGGCTCGTTCTTCTCTCTGAAGCTCTCATTGATTTCTTTGGCCAGGGCAAGCGATAAATGACTTTTTCCTATTCCTGTGCTACCACTGATTAAAGTATTTCCCGTCATACCTGCAAGGTACTTCTGGGCTTGACCTTTTACAAACTCTAACATCTGGCGCTCCTCTGCCGTCTTAACAAAGAAATTATCAAACGTTGCCCCCTTCAACTCGTTAGGAATCGTACTATCACGCATTAAGACATCATAAGTTTTAAAGTAAGCTTGCCTGTCCTCGAACTGCTGCAATAGGTCTTTCTCTTTCTGTTTAATCTCTTCCTTCACACACTCCGGGCAAAATGCTTGTAGTTTTCTTTCTGAACCCCCTAATACCGGTACAGAAATTTCCCAATAATTGACCTGGTGAATATCGCAAACTTTATCCGATATTTTTCTGTTATTAAATTCTTTAAATTGTTCCTTCATCTTTGCAACTCCTAAAATGGTAAATCTGGAAAGTTGTCTTCAGACTTCCCTTTTATGATTTTAGGCTTTTGATTCAAATAACCGTCAAACTTAGATCCGAAAAGTGTTTCTGGTCTCAGATATTTAGAAAATTCAGGACTATCCTTCCATTCTGCCGTTTTAATATCTATCACCTGTTTAAAATCTTCAAGTGTATAGCCTTCTTTGAATCGTGCTAGTAAAAGCCTTTTTGTCTTATCAACAAACTTATACCGCTTATTAGCTACTTGATTCAGATAAGCAATAGGAATCCAAAGTTCTTTATGTTTTGTTTTCTCTAAATCTTTTATAGCTGTTTCTTCAAGCCAAGTAGGAAAAGTGAAGTCGGGATTTCCCGACAATATATCTAAATATAAATTATTACTCTTACTATTAACTTTATTCTCTTTCTCTATCTCTGTTGGACATGAGTTGGAAATAGTCTTTTTATTTTGGACATTCTCCAATTTTGGTAAATCTTGAATATTTTTTCTTTGTTCTCGCTTGTATTTTGCCCAGTTTGTTTCACTCTCAACCATGGCTTTTGCTTGCGATAATGTAGCATGTCCATCATCGTCTATCTGAATTAGTCCGCATTTTGTAAAATATGCAACCGTCATATTTATATCATCTTCAGAAACATCTAGTTTTAAAGCTAATTCCTGTACCAAACTATCAAAATAGCCTTCATAGTATAAAATACAGTCATCTTCTAAACTTTCCAACATAAGACGGATATAAATCACTGTCATAGTGTAGCCACCAGGCATATTTTTAAGTCGTTTAATAAAAAGATTATCAAAAAACTTCTTATCAACTTTTAACCAAAAATATATTTTAGTCTTTGCCATCATCTACCCCCAAAAACTTTAAAACATCTGAGATTTTATAATACGCTTTTCTAGTATCTTCAATAGGCGGTATATACTGCGGTAGTCCTGCACATTCCCATTTTGCCAAGGTTTTATCTCCTATGCCCAGTTCTTCCTTTAGTTCTACCTTGCTGATTAAATCTAATCTTTTTTGAGGTACTTTCTCATGACTTTTTAAATACCGTTCCACTGCTTCCAAAATCTTAGACTTTAAATCTTCAATCATTTTTTCAAACATCTTAGTACCCCCAAGGCTTAACCCCTGCAAGCTGAATATATCGCCCATAATCAGGGCTTAAATCCTCGCTAGGCGTTTCTGTTGTCTGTGTACTTTCTCGCTCAATTCGGGCGCTTTTTTGGCGGTCTAGGTGGTTTAGATACATGAGAAAGCCAACCAATATCACGGTAAAAATAAGCGCCTGTGTATTGCTTAAATCTAGTTCATTCATGCTATGCCCTCGCTTGGTAATTCTTGATATAATTCACTTGATAGCTGTGCTCCATCTTCAGAAAGTCGTACACCTCTTCTGGAGTTACTTTATCATCTAAAAAGTCAATGATGAACTGAAAGAGGTTCGGATGTCTATCCTTGATTTTAGTCATTCGGTTGTAAAATTCTGATTGTGTCATTGCATTGCCTCTTCAAATTTTTCTACAAGACAATCTTTATTTACTTGTCGAGTCCCATTTTTAGAGTTAAAAAGGATATCCTTCAAGGTTATAGTAGCCTCTAAATACTCCTTTTCAGCATGTTCTATATACGCCTGTTGCTCTACTTCGTTGTCAAAAAAGTGCTTGGCTTGGCGTTTAAAGAATGCTTGTCTCATTGCATCCATCTCAAAAATACCTGGATGGAAAAAGATTCCAGTAGTGCATTTAGAGACTGCCTCGATTTTATGACTTTCATTCAATTCAGGAAGTTCAATCCAAAGTAAGCGGTGTAAATTTTCTTTGATAGCTTTTAATTGTCCTGATAAGAGTCCTATTCTCAAAAAATCATTGTTTTCATCTGCTTGGTGTAATTCCATACTAATTCTATCCAAGCTTTTAGTGATCATATCGTATGTTGTTTCTGTCATAGTCTGTTTTCCCTTTTTCCTATATTGGATTATTTCACCACTCCAAACGCTGGGCAGTTGCCCCAAGTTGGCGAACGCTTGTAGCGGTGTTTCATGAGTAATTACCCATCTTTCAGCTAAACAAGGCCTTAGAATCACCCTGTGAGCTCTTGATTTCAAAACCTTTTCTAATTGCTTGCCTGCTCTTCGGTTTTTCTTTAGATATTTGATAGAATAGATATTTTTTGCTATAATCAGAGCATAGAAAAAATTTCTATATCCTTAATCTTGTCGCTTGCTCGCCTCGTCTAAAATTTGAGCAAGTGATTTTTTTATTTTCTTTTTGCATGATTACTACCTGACTTTAGTTTATAAAGCAAGTCTTTACTTTCGATAAGATCTAGAATCCAACTGATTCCCTGTTCTACTGTTTCAAGAAATGCGCCCAGGTCTTCACTGTCCAAGTTCTCGTAGTTCATACAAAGATATTTAGCTAGTTGTCTGTCTTTCTCAACTAGCTTTTTAAAATCCTTGGGATACTTAGGAATTTCTAACCCCTTGGCATTTGTAACTGTCTTAAAATCATTTTCCATTTTCTATACTCCTATACTTTAAAAATTAATTCCTTAATTTCTGAATACCCCCTATTCAAATTAATCATGGCTATTGCCATATCTTCCAAACGTTGGTAGTTTGTCAGTTCTGCACTTGTCAAGCCATCAATGCCGTTCTTACTTTCTCGCTCCTTCATGAGTTGCACCTTATTCTTCCCTGTCACTCCCTTTAGTAGTAAGTTTGTAAGGGTACTATAGGCATGCTTAGGTGCTTTCTCCCATGTTTGAATAGCTTCAGTTAAGCTTTTACGCTTTGGCTTTTCCAGTTCTCTTTGAAGATAGCGTTTAGAAAGTTCATCACGCATTTCAAAGAAGGCTTTGACAAGATTGGTTTTGAAGTTGGCCACTTGCTCAGTATTTTTTAAGAATGTAACTAACAAGGTCGCTTGTTGCTCATTCAAAATATAGTCCTTGGTATTCTGGCCACTTTCCATAGCTTGGATTTTAAATCCAACCTTTCCGAACCGTTCAAACCTTACTTGATGTTTGCGGATTGTCTTGGTTATTGTGTGATGTTGCAATCCAGTGCATTCTGCTACGATACTGCTCAGTGTATACGGCTCTTTCTTGCCGTCCATGTAAACCAATTCCATTGGTTAGCTCCTTTCTTCTTGTTGCTCGTGCTTGCCACCTAAAACAGTACCAAGGTAAATCATTGAGGTAGGGAAAATTTAGGAGAGAATAAACCCCTACAAACCCTTGATACTGCCATAGGTAGCAAGCAAAATATTTCTAGATTCTGTCTTATGCCCCTTTCTAGTAATCTTCAGCAAGCCATTCCATTACGCTAGCATAAATTCTTTTAGGAGCCTTATAATCACCTTTCAGAATTTTAGGAACTGTTTTAGGTGCAACACCAATTTCAAAAGCTAACTCATAATTTTTTAATTGTAGATCAGCTTTTTTTCTTCGTAACGCTTTCGCTTGTGATTGTGTAATAATCATTTTTCTTTCTCCTTTTTAATTTTTTGTTCTCATTTTAAGAACAATTTAAGTATATACTCTATTTTTAAGAATGTCAAGCCCTTTTGTTCTTTTTTTGAGAATTTTTTATAGAAAAAAATTCTTTGCTATGATATAATCAACTTAAAATAATTAAAGTAGGTTATATATCGTGAAAATAAAACTCAAAGAATTAAGAGAAAAAGAAAATTTATCTTTGAACAAACTTAGAAAAATTTTAAAAGATAAATACGATATTACCGTTTCTGATAGTCAATTAATGTATTATGAAAACGGAACTCGAAAACCAAGAAACAATAAAGTATGGGAGAGCCTAGCGGATTACTTTGGGGTTAGTGTTGCATTTCTTTTAGGCCATGATGAAATGTCTCCTGAAGAAATGACTACTAAATTACAAGATTTTTTTGAAAATCTTGATATGAATGAACTAAATAACATTAAACCTGATTATGATTTGCTAAAAAAGATTCAATCAGCGTATGAGAACGTTGAAGAACACATAAATAATCCTAAAAAATACGAGAATTTTGGCAAAGGTCTAGTAAATTTTAATCAAAACTACATGCTGACTATAGAAAAGTTAATAATAAATGATGCTGAAATTGGTACAAATTTTGCAGATATTTTAATCAACTATATTTCTTTAAATGACTATGATAAAAAAATAGCTTTTGATTTAGTTAAAAAACTATCTGAGAGAGACGACGAAAAGGAGTAACCCCCATGGGATTTTTTTGACACTGTAAAACAAGAGGATAGTTTTTCTACTGCATCTGGAGTAAATGGACTACACTACGTTGTCCTCCAGGTAACTTTGAAAGAAAAGTTTTTCGGTACTGGATCAGGAAACCTTACAGAATTAGAAGATGTTATCAATCATATCCGCCAATAGCAACCCTATTTCTAAGGTCTATTGTGCAAAAACAAGGGAAAATGAAAAATAGAAAGCCAATTTTACAGACTAAAGCGCAAAAAACGGCAAAAGTGACAAATAGAAAAAGACAAGCCTGCTACCGCTAACTTGTCTGATAATGCAATAAAAGCAACGTTCCCAGCGTTGAGATTTTTCGATACTCAAAATTTTTTAAAAAACAAACCAAAAAGATTGACAAAAACTAAAAATTACAGTATTATTAGGCAATGAGAAGAGTTTCTGCTCCCAAGGGAACAGAGTACGCGAAACACCGCCTAGTTCTACTAGGTGGTGTTTTTGTATATAAGGAACATATATGAAACCATTTCAAACATTAGATGAACAAATAAAACTTCTCCAGTCTAGAGGTTTAGAAATAGATAACATAGAAGAATGTAAAAGATACCTTCTAACTAACAACTATTACAACGTCGTCAACGGATATAGTAAGTTTTTTCAAACATCAAAAGATAAATTTATAGCTGGTGCAGACTTTAGAGAAATAGCTGCAACACACTTTTACGATAAAGAAATTAAATCAGCTTTTTTAAAAGCAATTATAGATGCAGAAAAACACTTTAAATCCGTACTGGCATATCGTTTTTCAGAATCATATCCAAAGCCATACTCTTATCTAGATATTAATAATTTTGAAACACAAAAAGATGCAAAAAGGCTAGCACAAATTACAAATTTAATCAGTATATTAGCTAAAATACTCAATGATTATAATAGGGATAAGCAAAACAATTCTATAAAACACCACTATAAACAACATGGCGTTGTTCCTTTCTGGGTTATCATCAATGAACTTACATTAGGGCAAGCATTTAACTTTTATAGAAATCTAAACACTGATATAAAAAATCAAATAGCTAGAGATTTATCACCATTCTTACAAGAAAATATTGAATACATCCAAAATAGACCTAGTAAAGACCTTTTAAGCGGAAAGGCTTTAGAAAGTATTATTAAAAATATACTAGAAATTAGAAATATCACTGCTCATAATAATAAGCTTTTCAATTATAAATGTCGTGAGAATCTTCCACAACTAGCTTATTTTCACTATTACAATAACAATGCTAATACGTCAAGACAATCTGTATATTATGTTTTTCTTGCCTTGCAATGCCTACTTGCGTCCACACAATACGCTCAATTACATAACACTATTATAAAAAGAACCAAAGCTCTAAATAAAAAAGCACACTCCATTGAAGCCGGCATTGTATTGGATACACTTGGATTTCCGAATAATTGGTATAATATCACTGACACATTAAGATAGAACTACTTGCAATATATGGGCCTTTTCAAGCCCCATATCCGCCTTGTTTCTTATTCTGGTACATTTGGTCGTCTGACTGCTTAAAATCGAAAATAGGGGCATTCTCGTAGCTCCTCGCATGGTATAAACTCAAAACCTTTTCTAATTGCTTGCCTGCTGATGGAAAAGGAGTAAACCATGAAGATTACACAACACACGAAAAAAGACGGATCAGCAGTCTACCGCTCTAGTATCTATCTTGGCATTGATTCTGTGACTGGTAAGAAGATCAAGACTACCATATCAGCACGAACAAAGAAAGAACTCAAAAACAAAGTCACCCAGGCTAAGGTAGAATTTGAGAAAAACGGCTCTACACGGAAACAACGCTCACATATAACAACCTATAGCGAACTTGTAGACTTATTTTGGCAAACCTACCAGCATACAATAAAAACTAATACGCAGATAAAGATAAAAGGCTGCTTAAATAACTACCTCTTACCCTCATTTGGTACTTACAAATTAGATAAACTTACCCCTGTTATTATCCAAACCCAGGTAAATAAATGGGCGGATGAGTACAATCAGGACGGAACGGGGTATAAAGAATACAATCACCTTCATGCCTTAAATAAACGTATACTACAGTATGGGGTCTCTATCCAGGCATTAGACAATAACCCTGCTCGTGATGTTGTCATTCCTAGAAAGATAATCAGAGATAAACAAGAAATTAAATACTTTCAGGATCAGGAACTTAAAAACTTCCTCTCCTATCTCGATAACCTAGAAAATACCTTTATCAATTTTTATGATACCGTGCTTTATAAGACACTCCTAGCTACTGGACTGCGCATCCGTGAATGTCTTGCCCTAGAATGGTCTGATATTGACCTGCAGAACGGAACGATCGATATTAACAAAACACTCAACATTTTAAACCAGGTAAACACTCCTAAGACAAAATCAAGCTATAGAGTTTTAGATATCGATCATAAAACAGTGCTCATGCTTCGTCTCTACCGAGCAAGACAAGCAGAAAACGGTAGAAACATTGGCTTAACCTATGAGAAAGTATTCTCTGATAGCTTTGACAACTATGTCAATACTCGAAAGGTTGATTATCGCCTACATAAGCACTTAAAAAACGCTAACTGTACTGATTTAGGCTTTCATGCTTTCCGACACACTCACGCTAGTATCTTGCTTAATGCTGGCCTGCCATACAAGGAAATACAGACACGGCTTGGCCATGCAAAAATATCTGTAACTATGGATACTTACAGCCATTTATCAAAAGAAAACCAAAAAAGAGCAGTCTCATTCTTTGAAACTGCCCTCGAAAAAATAAAAAGTTCTTAAAAAAGTCCACAAAATGAAAAAAGCGATACATAAAACCCTTATGTATCAACGATTATAGAATGATTTCGGTATAATTGACTATTATACCGAAATTTTCTCATTTTTAAAAGAAAAAGGGCGCTGGTAAAGGATAATCTTCACCAACTCCCTATTTTTCTACTTATCTAAGCCTAATTCTGCCAAGATTTGACGTTTGTAGGCAATTTTTTGAACTTCCTTGTCCTCATCTTCAGACCAATCTAGTTTAATTTCTGAAACAATCTGCCCAGGGCGATTTTTCAAGATATAGATACGGTCGCTGAGATTGAGGGCCTCCTCAATACTATGCGTGATGATCAAGGTTGTCAGTTGCAACTGCTTGTGAATCTCAAGGTACCAAGCGTGGAGTTCCATCTTGGTCATCTCATCCAAGGCGCTAAAGGCCTCGTCTAAGAGAAAGAGCTTGTGCCCGAAAAGGTAAGTTCGAAGCAAGGCTACACGCTGGCGCATCCCGCCACTGAGTTCATGAGGGTATTTATCTCTTACAGCTGTCAACTGGAAGGTCGCAAGAATTTCATCTGCGCGAGCAATAGCTTCTGCCTTATCCACCTTTTGAATCAAGAGGGGCAGAATGATATTACCAAGCACCGTCTTGTGCTCCAAGAGTAGATCCTTTTGCAACATATAACTCACGCGCCCCTTGGGATTTTCTTCACCATCAAGTACAATTCTCCCTGACTGGACTTCTAAAATCCCAGCGATTAGGTTAAAGAGGGTGGTCTTTCCAACACCACTTGGACCTAAGATAGAAACCACTTCTCCTGAAGTCACCTGCAGGTCGATGTCCTCTAAAATCCTATCTTGTCCGTAGGCATAACTGACGTGTTCTAGTCTTATTTCTGTCATTATTTCACAAATTCGTTGGTGAAGCCTTTGTCTGTCAAGTCTTCTTTAAGGATACCATTTTCTTTATCCCATTTGTAGAAGGCATTCCAGCGAGCTGCATCAAATTGCCCCCATTTTTCCTTGTCGCTTGCGTATTCTTTTGACAAGTATTTTTGAGATTCGATGACAAAGTCACGTTTTTCCTTGAGTTCAGGTGCATTTTTGATGAGGATATCAGCTGCTTCCTCTGGATGCTCCATAGCATATTGGTAGCCTTTTTTGATAGCTTGGATAACTTTGCGAGCTTCTTCTTTGTTGTCTTTCAAATAGTCATTGTTTGCGATGATAACTGGTGAATAGTAGTCAAACTCTTTAACGTAGTCTTTCAAGTACATGAAATTAGCATCTACACCTTGAGATTTTGCAAGGATACCATCCCAACCGTAGTAGATCCAAGCAGTATCAAAGACCCCATTGGCAATCGGTGTGATTGAGTTTGAGTCGTTATTTGGTACTTTTTCAACCTTCTCAAAGTCTCCACCTTGAGATTCTACCAATGTTTTCAACATAGCAAGTTCAGTTGGGTCATTCCAAGTTCCGTATTTCTTACCAACCAAGTCTTTTGGACTAGCTACATTGTCAGATTTACGAGAGATGATTCCTGATGTATTGTGCTCAACAATAGCTGCAACGGCAGTAATTCCTGCTCCTTTTTCCAATTTTTTAGCCATATAGTCTTGGAAATAGACTGCAAATGGTGCCTTACCGTTAATAACCAAGTCAGAAGAACTTTCTTCTGGTGGCAATTTCAAATCAACATCCACTCCAGCTTCTTTGAAATAACCTTTTTCCTTAGCAACATAAAGCCCTGTGTGGTTGGTATTTGGCGTCCAGTCTAGGATAAAGTCAATCTTCTTGAGTTCTGCTTCCTTATTATCCTTAGAAGCAGTTCCTTGACCACAGGCCACAAGCACAACAGCTACAAGAGCTGTTAAAACAGTTAAAAACACTTTCCATGTTTTCTTCATTTCAATTTCCTCTTTTCTTTTTCAGAAACATTCTTATTCTACGAACGTTTCCATTTAATAACATATTTTTCACTGACATCAACCAGCTTCATACCGAGAAGACTGATAATCGATACCAGAATAATAATAGCAAACATAGTATCATACTGAAACAGCTTCTTGGACTGAATCATGTAGACACCTAGTCCTTCAAAGCCTCCCAACCACTCAGATACTACTGTTGTGATAAAGGCGTAGGAGACACTGACCCTCAGACCAGCATAAAAGTAAGGCAGACTGACAGGGATTTTAAAATGCCACAGGATTTGCCAAGGTTTGGCCCGCATCAGACTAAACAAGGTCAGCATATCCTTGTCACAATGCCTAAAACCGTCCAAAATGCTGACGATGATAGGAAAGGTAGTCGTCAAGATAATCAAGACAATCTTGGGCAAAATCCCATAACCGAGCCACAAAACCAGGATAGGGGCTATGGCAATGGTCGGAATGGTCTGAACAACCACCATCATAGGGTAAATCAGGTCATTGAGCCAAGTCAAACTATCCATAAGCACAGCCATGAGACAGGCAATCAAAACTCCCAGAACCAACCCCAGCAAAGCCACTCTCAAGGTCGCCCAGCTGTGGTGCCAGAGAAATTCTCTATCACGCACAAAAGACTGGAGGATTTCAAGAGGTGTCGGCAGGATAAACTTGGGGAGAAGTTTAAGAAAACCTGCTAACTGCCAGATTGACAAGACTCCTAGAAAGCCCAATAGACTAATGTGTCGTCTCAGTATACTTTTCAAGTTTCTCATCAATACTTAAAATCTCTCCTACATTTATTTTGACATTGGCAAAGACATTATCTGCCTCCTGCCCCGCCACTTCTAGCGCTTCTTTGAGAATGCGCATAAGCTCGTCAAACTCCCCTTCCAAGACTGTTTCAAATGGTGTCACTACCATGGTCACTTCTTGAGTTTGCAGATAAGCAATGACCTGATCGATAACAGCAATCCGATCAATCCCCTGTGATAAGGGTAAAACTTGCAAGGCAATGCTTGCTTTCATAACAACCTCCTCTTCTCGTTTTCCTTTTTACAAAAAGAAAAACCTTTACCATATATGGAAAAGGTCAAGAATAGACTAAGTATCGTTCCCTACGCTGGCATTACCCAGATCAGGTGCGGTCGAAGTTTAACACTTCCTCTCAGACTGTACACAGACTCCCATATATTATATGGACATATGATAGCGTAAAACAAAAAAAATGTCAAGGAAACTGCTTACAGAAAAGAGTAGGAAAAATTTCCTACTCCCATTTTCTATACTCGTTCTCCATCACTATTTACTCTGTAGCCATCCACCGTCGTATTCACAGCTAAGGCGCCTGAAGAGTAAGAATAATACCACTTACCAGAAACTTGATACCAGCCTGTTTTCATTGCCCCTGAACTATCCAGATAATACCACGAGCCATTCTCCTTTAACCATCCTGTCTGCATTTCACCAGATGATTTCAAATAATACCAGCTAGAACCATCCTTCAACCAGCCTGTTGATTTAGAGCCATTAGATTTGAAATGATACCAACTACCATTTATTTTCTTCCAACCAACAGTTGAACTACTATGGGATCCATAGCTAGAGCTATTTCCTGATTGATTCTGATAATTCTGTGAAGAGCTTACTCCCTCTAGCTGGATATAGCGACGACTTCCGTTATAAGCCGTATAACTCAACCACTTGTATCCGTCTTTTTCGAGAATTTGATCATAATGAACATTCTCCCCAGGATAATAGTAATCAATCGCAGTTGCGCTAGCTAGAGGCTGATTTTTGATAGCAGCCTTAGCCTTAAAATAATGTGTTCCTCCTGTTGAAGCTGAGGATTGACTATTTCCAACACTTCCTCCAGCTAAATCTTTAAAATGAATAAAGCCAGTCATGGTATTGGCCTTCACGACGCGCTTATTGTAAGATTCTCTTATTCCATAGTTGTATTCTTCAATCTCAATCTCATCTCCTATTACATTTGACACCCAAGCAACATGACCATAAGTTCCTGCAGTAGACCAAGCAATGGAGCCAATAGCTGGTCTATTATCGACACGATAGCCTTCACGACGAGCACGATAGCCCCATTCATTTGCATTTCCATAAGCCGCCGGAATCTCAAAACCATTGACATTACTCAAACGAAAGGCTGCAAAAGAAGTACACTGACGAGAATACATGCGCCACTTATCAATCTCCTGGCTCCCATTTTTATAATGAGCAGGATAATCATCCCCACGCGCAATCGATCCATTTCCTCCGGAATAGGCATATACACTATTACCCGCTGCTAACATCAATCCTACTACTAAAAAGGGAACAACCTTTTTAGCTGATTTTCTAAAAGAAAATCTTGTCTCTGCTACTTTAAATGGTGAAATTTTCATTCTTCCTCCTTGAAAAATAATATAAATCGAAGATTACCTTCACTTAAACTATTCGGAGAAAAAAAGAAAAAGTGAGAAAATTTCTCACTTTAGTCAAGATAATGAATCAAATTCTTTTCTGTAAGGATATCTGAGTAAGTAAAGGATTCAACGTAAACATTAGCTTGTTTATCTCCTTCAACGTTCCCAAATTCAACGATAAATAGGGATGGATAAACCTCAATTAGCTTACCCAATCTATTTTTTTGGCGCTTACGACCATTCTCCAAAGTCATTTCTACGACTTGTCCCTCATGTGCCTTGATTTCTTCTTTTATTTTTTTCATCTTGGCTACATCTGTAAATGCATCTGACATCTTATGCCTCCCTCCTTGAGATACTTGAAAATTTATTGTATTCTTTTTGGAAAATTAATTCCACCGTTCCACGAGCTCCACTACGGTTTTTCTCAATGATAACTTCTACCTTATTATTTGGGATACCTTCCTCTTCTTCACCACCACGCTCATAGTAGTCGTCGCGATAAAGAAAGGCTACGATATCAGCGTCCTGCTCAATAGACCCAGATTCACGAATATCAGACAAGACCGGTCTCTTATCCTGACGTTGTTCTACACCACGAGAAAGCTGACTTAGAGCGATTACTGGAACCTTCAGTTCCTTAGCTAAAATTTTCAACTGACGTGAAATTTCTGAAACTTCTTGTTGACGATTTTCTCGGCCTGTACCTGTAATCAATTGCAAGTAGTCTATCAAAATCAAACCAAGATTTCCAGTTTCTTGAGCCAGTTTACGAGAACGAGAACGAATCTCTGTAATCCGAATCCCTGGCGTATCATCAATATAGATACTTGCATTAGCTAGATTCCCTTGAGCAATGGTATATTTTTGCCACTCCTCATCAGTCAATTGACCCGTACGGATAGAATGCGACTCTACCAACCCTTCTGCCGCAAGCATACGGTCTACTAGACTCTCCGCACCCATTTCGAGCGAAAAGATAGCAACCGTTTTGTCCAACTTAGTCCCAATGTTCTGAGCAATATTCAAGGCAAAAGCTGTCTTACCAACCGCTGGACGAGCTGCTAAGATAATCAACTCCTCTTCATGCAGACCAGTCGTTATATGATCCAAGTCACGATAACCTGTCGCAATCCCTGTAATATCGGTCGTTTGTTGCGAGCGAGCTTCCAGATTTCCAAAATTGATATTCAACACATCTCGAATGTTCTTAAATCCACTTCGATTAGCATTTTCACTGACATCAATCAGGCCTTTTTCTGCCTGAGCAATGATTTCATCAGCTGGTTGCGAAGCCTCGTAAGCTTGATTGACAGACTCTGTCAACTTGGAGATTAATCGACGTAGCATGGCCTTCTCTGCAACAATCTTAGCATAATACTCCGCATTAGCAGAAGTTGGCACAGAATTGACAATCTCAACCAAGTAAGACAGGCCACCAATATTCTGTAAATCACCTTGATTATCAAGAATGGTACGAACCGTTGTTGCATCTATAGCATCGCCACGATCGGATAAATCGACCATAGCTTGGAAAATCAAACGATGGGCATACTTAAAAAAGTCCCGAGACTCAATATATTCTCGCACAAAAACAAGCTTACTCTCGTCAATAAAGATAGCCCCTAAAACGGATTGCTCAGCTAAGATATCTTGAGGTTGTACTCGTAACTCTTCTACTTCTGCCATCAGACTTCCCTTCCTTTTACAATCTTGTCAAGAAAGTGTAAATTTACCCTTCTTTCACACGAAGATTGATCACACCTGTGATATCTTGATAGATTTTCACTGGTACATCGATCAAACCAACTGCTCGAATCGGAGCTTGTACTTGAATATGACGCTTATCAATCTTAATTCCAAATTGCTTTTGCAATTCTTCTGCAATTTTCTTATTGGTAATGGAACCAAAGGTACGACCATCTGGACCAACTTTTTCAACAAATTCTACAACCGTTTCTTCTGCTTCTAGTTGGTCTTTAATTGCTTTTGCTTCTGCAATCATCTCAGCGTGAGCTTTCTCTTCTGATTTTTGTTTACCACGAAGTTCACCTACAGCTTGAGCAGTTGCTTCTTTTGCTAAATTCTTTTTGATAAGAAAGTTTTGTGCATACCCTGTTGGTACTTCCTTAATTTCACCTTTTTTACCTTTTCCTTTAACATCTGCTAAAAAGATTACTTTCATTCTTCTTTCTCCTTTTCCTTTATTTCATTTAATACAATTTCTGTCAGTTTTTCACCTGCTTCTGACAAGGTTAAATCCTTAATTTGAGCTGCTGCCAAATTAAAGTGGCCTCCACCTCCCAGCTCTTCCATGATCCGTTGTACATTCAGTTTACTACGACTGCGAGCTGAGATAGAGATAAATCCTTGTGTATTCTTCGCAAGAACAAAACTCGCTTCAATGCCCGACATAGCTAACATGGCATCTGCTGCCTTACTAATAACAACTGTATCATAGCATTTCGAGTCCTTAGCCTCTGCTATCAGTACATCTGAACCTAATTTACGTCCCTGTAAAATCAGTTCATTGACCTCACGATATTCTTCAAAATCCGTCGCAGCCATTTCCTGGATAGCAATACTATCGCTTCCGCGCGTTCTGAGATAGCTAGCAACATCAAATGTCCGACTAGTCACTCGTGAGGTGAAATTTTTAGTATCCAACATCATACCAGCCATTAAAACACTTGCTTGCATACGACTCAAACGATTTTTCTTAGAATTCTGGAACTGAATCAATTCCGTTACCAACTCACTGGCACTGCTTGCACCACTTTCGATATAAGTGATAACTGCATTGTCTGGGAAATCCTGATCCCTTCGATGGTGGTCAATAACAATAGTTTGGGTAAACAAATCATAAAAATCTTTTGATAAAGTTAAAGCTGTCTTTGAATGGTCTACAAGAATCAACAAAGAACGATTGGTCACCATCCCCATTGCATCCTTAACAGACAACAACTTCGTAACTCCTTCTTTTTCTAAGAATGCAACAGCTCGTTCAATATCTGGTGACATTTGATTTTCATCATAAAGAGCATAACTATTTTCTGTTACATTACTAGCAAATAACTGCATACCTACAGCAGAACCCAAAGCATCCATATCAAGGTTTTTATGACCAACTACAAAAACCTGATCTACACTTCTAATTTTATCTGAAATAGCCGTCATCATAGCGCGCGTACGTGTTCGTGTACGCTTGATTGACGCAGCAGACCCACCACCAAAATAAACTGGATTTTTCGTTTCGTCGTTCTCCTTGACAACCACCTGGTCTCCACCACGCACTTCAGCCAAGTTCAAGTTGAGTAATGCAACTTTACCTATCTCATCATGATTTCCATCACCATAAGAAAAGCCCATACTTAAGGTCAAAGGCAACTGTCTCTGTTTTGACTCTTCTCTGAAAGCATCGATAACAGAAAATTTATCATTCATCAATCCCTCAAGTACCGTGTAGTCCGTAAAGAGATAGAAACGGTCCATACTCACTCGACGGGAGAACATGGCATGCTTCCCAGCAAATTCTGAAACAAAATTGGCTACAAAACTATTGATATGACTGATATCAGACTCCGATGTTTCATCTTCTAAATCATCATAGTTGTCAACGGAAACGATCCCAATCACAGGTCGACTCGTTACTAACTCAACAGTCGCTTCGTATTCTCCAGACACATCAAAGAAGTAAAGAACTCCAGACACCTTGTCCATATGAACCGAATAGCGGGTCTCACCCAAGGTGGCATAAGAACCTGGATTCCCCACAGAAGCCTTGATAATTGTTTGAATTAATGCCACATCAATTTCGCCCACTTCATTAGTCAAAATCAATTCAGCATAAGGATTAAACCATTCAACTTCACCTGACGACAAGTCTAATTTAATAACTCCGACAGGCATCTGTTCTAACAAGGTTGTCAAACTTTCTTCAGCTTGGTGGTTTACATACTGGATTTGTTCTACTTCACTCCTTGAGTAGTAGTCTCTCTGATGGATGAATAGTAAAATATATGAACCCAAAATAAGTAGCAAAAGAAATAGCGTTACCAGTGTATTCGTTACAAAAACAAGTTGCACAGATAGCACTCCGAACGCCACTATTCCTAATATTAAGGGGAAAATAGGACTTACATAAAATTTTTTCATTCCAAACCTCTTGGCACCCATTATACCATAATAACCACCAAAAAGCGACTTTTTAAAAGTGTAATCAGTAATTCTATCAATTATAAGAAAAAGGAGGTTTACAATTTAGTAAACCTTCCTTTACACATATTGAAATTAAGATTCTTTAACTTCTAACAAGCCAATCTCGCCATCTTCACGACGATAAATCACATTGGTTGTCTGATCTTCAACATCCACATAGATAAAGAAATCATGTCCCAACAAATCCATCTGTAGAATAGCTTCTTCCAAATCCATTGGTTTTAAATCAATTTGTTTTGAACGAACAACTCTAGATTGGACAACATTTGTATCTTCCACCAAAGCATCTGTAAATAATTGACTAGTTGCTACCTTGTTTTTATTTTTACGCTCGATTTTTGTTTTATTTTTACGAATCTGACGTTCAATTTTATCGGTTACAAGGTCAATTGAACCATACATATCTTGAGACACATCTTCTGCACGAAGAGTAATTGAACCAAGTGGAATCGTCACCTCTACTTTAGCAGTTTTTTCACGATACACCTTCAAGTTAACTCGAGCATCCAACTCTTGTTCAGCTTGAAAATACTTTTCGATCTTTTCGAGTTTAGAAACTACATAATCACGAATTGCTTCTGTTACTTCTAGGTTTTCACCACGGATACTATATTTAATCATATGAGTACCTTCTTTCTAAACATTTTTGTTTTTCTGATTTCATTATAACGCTTTCATTTTAGTTTTGCAAATTTTTTCCTCATCTTACAAGGGAAAATGTTTTGACATCCTCAGCACCAGCCTCTTCCAACAGTTTCTTCAAACGATTTATAGTTGTTCCAGTAGTGTAAATGTCATCTATAAGTAGGATTTTTTTAGGAATAGTGACTCCCCTTTTAATAAAGAAAGGAAGTTCTGTCTCCAAGCGTTCTGAACGATTTTTGGAAGAACTGGCCCGCTCTTCTCTCTTCTCTAGTAAGTCTTGAAAAGAGAACCCTGCTGCTTCAACTAAACCTTCAACCTGATTAAATCCCCTCTCGAGCAATCTTTCAGGACTTAGGGGAATGACGACAAATTGATACTCTTTGTACTTTTTTAACTCCTCACTTAAAACTGAAGCAAAAACTTTTCTTAAAAGGAAGTCTCCATCAAACTTATACCGACTGAAAAAATCCTTCATAGCTTGATTGTAAATAAAAATCGCTCTATGACTGACTTCAACTCCTTCTTTACACCAAAATTGACAATCTTGACACTTTGTTGACAATTCTGTTTTCATACAGTTTGGACAGTACTCTTCTCCAATTCTCTCAAAAGTAGAATCACAATCTAAACAAAGACAGGAGGCATCATTCTTCAGAAGTAAAAGACTACTGAAAGTTAAAACAGCCTTCATAGTCTGCCCACATAATAAACACTTCATAGACCCGCCTCCTTATTCATCTGTTGAATTTCCTTAATTGCCTTTTTGATTGAAGTATTTAACCCGTCATGGAAGAAAAGCAGATCTCCTGTCGGTCTATCCATGCTTCGTCCAACTCGTCCACCAATCTGAATCAAACTAGATTTGGTAAACAGACGATGGTTGGCTTCTACTACAAAAACATCTACACAAGGGAAGGTAACTCCCCGCTCCAAGATTGTCGTACTGATAAGTATTGTCAGTTCTCCATCTCGAAAAGCTTGTACCTGCTCTAATCGATCTTCCGTAACTGAAGACACAAAACCAATTTTCTCATGCGGAAATTCCTTCTGTAAGACTTCTTTTAATTGCTCCCCTTTCTTAATTTCTGAAGCAAAAATGAGTAACGGATAAGCTGTCTTTCTCTGCTTCTCAATATAAGACTTTAGCTTTGGTGACAACCGACTTTTCTCTAAACAGTGATTAAAATCTGATAACCAGACAGGTTTAGGAATAATCAAAGGATTTCCATGAAATCGTCTTGGTAAACTCAATCGTTTTAATTCTCCGATGCGAACCTTCCTATCTAACTCATCTGTAGAAGTTGCTGTTAAAAAGATTCTCAAGCCATTCTCCTTTACACTATTCTTGACAGCATGGTAAAGCGTGGAATTGTCAACATAAGGAAAGGCATCTACTTCATCCACTATCAGCAAATCAAAAGCTTGATAAAACTTCAATAACTGATGGGTCGTCGCAACAACTAGTGGTGTTCGAAAATACGGCTCTGATTCTCCGTGTAGTAAAGATATCTTGCAAGCAAAATCATCTTGCAGGCGCTTATACAGCTCCAAACAAACATCTATGCGAGGACTAGCCAAGCATACTGCCCCACCCGCATTGATCACTTTAGCTACTACTTGATAAATCATTTCTGTCTTTCCAGCTCCTGTTACAGCGTGAACCAAGGTTGGTTCCTGCTTGTCTACTGCTTGAATCAATCCCTCTGACACCTTTTCTTGAAAAGGAGTTAATTGACCACGCCATTTAAGAACATCCTGTTTAGGAAAATCCTCCTGTGGAAAATAGTATAAAGCTTGGTCACTCCTGACTCGCTTCATCAGCAAGCACTCTCGACAATAGTAAGCACCGATAGGCAAATACCACTCCTCTGGAATAATACTATTACAACGTTGACAGAAAAATTTCCCCTTCTCCTTTCTCATTGCTGGAAATTTCTCCGCCAACTGACGTTCCTCTTTAGTTAATTCATTCTCCGTAAACAACCGACCGAGATAATTTGGATTTACTTTCATACTTCTTTATTCGTAAAAATCTAGCGCTTTAGATGATTTTTTAGTACAATTAAATCATGGAATTTAGAACAATTAAAGAGGACGGACAAGTCCAAGAAGAAATCAAAAAATCCCGCTTTATCTGTCATGCCAAGCATGTTTATAACGAAGAAGAGGCTCGTAACTTCATTACTGCCATCAAGAAAGAGCACTACAAAGCTACGCATAACTGCTCTGCCTTCATTATTGGAGAACGTAGTGAAATCAAACGTACAAGTGATGATGGTGAGCCCAGTGGTACTGCTGGAGTTCCCATGCTTGGGGTACTAGAAAATCACAATCTTACTAATGTCTGTGTGGTAGTGACACGCTACTTTGGTGGCATTAAACTAGGCGCTGGAGGATTGATTCGTGCCTACGCAGGTAGTGTCGCCTTAGCTGTCAAAGAAATTGGCATCATTGAAATAAAGGAACAGGCTGGCATTGCTATTCAAATGTCTTACGCTCAGTACCAAGAGTACAGTAACTTCCTTAAGGAACATAATCTCATGGAACTGGATACAAACTTTACAGATCAAGTCGATACGATGATTTATGTTGACAAAGAAGAAAAAGAAACTATTAAAGCTGCGCTTGTAGAGTTTTTTAATGGAAAAGTCACTTTAACTGATCAAGGTTTACGAGAAGTTGAAGTTCCTGTAAACTTAGTGTAAATAAAGGAGAAAAATATGGCATTTGGTAAATTCATTCAAGGACTCGCTGGTAACTTTAGCGAGCAAAACAAAGAAACTCTTATCAAAGAATATGGACAATATCTACTAGAAAATGAAGAAATTCAAAGTGGATATAAACTGATTCGTGATTCAATTATATTTACAAATATCCGTATTATCTTTACAGATAAACAAGGCGCTACTGGTCGTAAGATGTCTATTAAATCAATCTTTTTGATGAACATTGTTAACGTTGAAATGGAAACTGCAGGAGCAGGTATAGATGATAGTGAAATTACTATTACTTATTTAGAAAATGTCTTTCTAAAAGCACACAATGAGCATTTTAATGCTCATAAATTTGAATTCCCTAAGAAAACGGATATCATTCCACTTTACACCTATTTATTAGAATTAGCTTATCACAATCGCTTGAAAATTAACGGCTTAGACCTGTGATATAAAAAAATCCTATCACTTCGATAGGATTTCTATATTTTACAAATGGTATAGATAGCGTTATACTAGAAATATCTTATACAAAGAGGTATTCATATGTCTATTTATAACAACATTACTGAATTAATCGGTCAAACTCCGATTGTTAAACTCAACAACATCGTGCCAGAAGGGGCTGCGGACGTCTATGTAAAGCTTGAAGCATTCAACCCTGGTTCTTCTGTAAAAGATCGTATTGCTCTTAGCATGATTGAAAAAGCTGAACAAGACGGTATTCTGAAACCAGGTTCTACAATTGTTGAAGCAACAAGTGGAAACACTGGTATTGGACTTTCATGGGTAGGTGCTGCTAAAGGGTATAAAGTCGTCATCGTTATGCCTGAAACTATGAGTGTAGAACGACGTAAGATTATCCAAGCTTATGGTGCTGAACTCGTCCTAACTCCTGGTAGTGAGGGAATGAAAGGCGCTATTGCTAAAGCTCAAGAAATCGCTGCTGAACGTGATGGTTTCCTTCCTCTTCAATTTGACAATCCAGCTAATCCAGAAGTACACGAAAGAACAACAGGAGCTGAAATACTAGCTGCTTTCGGTAAAGATGGACTAGATGCCTTTGTTGCTGGAGTGGGTACCGGTGGAACGATTTCTGGTGTTTCTCATGCACTCAAATCAGCAAATTCTAACATTCAAGTTTTTGCAGTAGAGGCAGACGAATCTGCTATTCTATCTGGTGAAAAACCTGGACCACACAAAATTCAAGGTATCTCAGCTGGATTTATTCCTGATACACTTGATACAAATGCCTATGATGGTATTGTTCGTGTAACATCAGACGATGCACTAGCACTCGGCCGTGAGATTGGTGGAAAAGAAGGATTCCTTGTTGGTATTTCTTCAGCTGCAGCTATCTACGGAGCCATCGAGGTTGCCAAGAAATTAGGTACAGGTAAAAAAGTTCTTGCTCTAGCACCAGATAACGGTGAACGTTATCTCTCTACAGCACTCTATGAATTTGAAGTGTAGTCTCCTAAATACACTTAGCCCTTATTATAGGGCTTTTTATTTATACCTTAAAAATAGGAACATCTCCCTATAAAAATCGACTGCATAGAAAAAAGGAAGCAATTTGGCTTCCTTTTTATTATTAGTTATTCAAGGCTGCTGCCATTGTAGCTGCAACTTCAGCTTCAAAGTCGTTTGCAGCTTTCTCGATACCTTCACCAACTTCAAAGCGAGCGAACTCAACTACTGAAGCGTTAACTGATTCAAGGTATGCTTCAACTGTCTTGCTGTCATCCATGATGTAAACTTGTGCAAGAAGTGTGTAAGCTTGGTCAACTTTAGTGTTGTCAAGCATGAAGCGATCCATTTTACCTGGGATAATTTTGTCCCAGATTTTTTCTGGTTTGCCTTCTGCAGCCAACTCAGCTTTGATGTCAGCTTCGGCTTGAGCAATCACTTCATCAGTCAATTGAGATTTTGATCCATACTTCAAGTGTGGAAGAGCTGGTTTGTTAACCATTGCACGGCTTTCGTTATCTTGGTCGATAACGTGGTTCAATTGTGCCAACTCATCTTTAACGAATTGTTCATCCAATTCTTTGTAAGAAAGAACTGTTGGTTTCATCGCTGCGATGTGCATTGACAATTGTTTAGCAAGTGCTTCGTCTCCACCTTCAACAACTGAAATAACACCGATACGTCCACCGTTATGTTGGTATGCTCCAAAGTGTTGTGCGTCTGTTTTTTCAATCAATGCAAAGCGACGGAATGAGATTTTTTCTCCGATAGTTGCTGTTGCAGATACGTATGCAGCTTCAAGAGTTTCACCTGAAGGCATTGTCAAAGCAAGAGCTTCTTCATTGTTAGCAGGTTTTCCTTCAGCAATAACTTTAGCTGTGGTATTTACCAATTCAACGAATTGAGCGTTTTTCGCAACGAAGTCAGTTTCAGCGTTTACTTCAATAACTGCTGCAACATTACCGTTAACATAAACACCAGTCAAACCTTCTGCAGCAACACGGTCAGCTTTCTTAGCTGCCTTAGCCATACCTTTTTCACGAAGCAATTCAATCGCTTTTTCGATGTCACCGTCTGTTTCTACAAGCGCTTTTTTAGCGTCCATAACTCCGGCACCAGATTTTTCACGCAATTCTTTTACAAGTTTAGCTGTAATTTCTGCCATTTTGATTCTCCTATATTTTTTAAAAATAGGAGAGCCGGGCTAAGCCCCGCCCTCCTAGGTAATTACTATTTGTATAAATTAAGCGTTGTCGCCTTCTACAACTTCAACGATTTCTTCAATTGAATCTGCTTGAGCTTCTGAAGCTGCAAATTCTGCTTCAACTGCTGCTGCATCTTCACCTTGACGTCCTTCGATGATAGCGTCAGCCAATTTAGCTGTGATCAATTTAACAGCGCGGATAGCATCATCGTTAGCTGGAATGATTACATCGATATCATCTGGATCAGTGTTTGTGTCAACCATGGCTACAACTGGGATTCCCAATTTCTTAGCTTCTTTAACAGCAATTTGCTCTTTATGTGGGTCAACTACGTACATAACATCTGGGATACGAGGCATATCTTCGATACCACCCAAGAATTTTTCAAGACGTGCACGTTGTTTGTTAAGAAGTGCAACTTCTTTCTTAGGAAGAACTTCGAAAGTTCCATCTTCTTCCATACGTTTGATTTCTTTCAAACGAGCGATACGTTTTTGGATTGTTCCCCAGTTTGTAAGAGTTCCACCCAACCAACGGTGGTTGATGAAGTATTGACCTGAACGTACTGCTTCTTCAGCAACTGCGTCAGCTGCTTGTTTCTTAGTACCAACAAACAATACAACTGCATCGTTAGCTGCTGCATCACGCATGAAGTCATATGCTTGATCAGCGTATTTTACAGTTTGTTGCAAGTCGATAACGTGGATTCCGTTACGCTCAGTGAAGATGTACTTAGCCATCTTAGGGTTCCAGCGACGAGTTTGGTGACCAAAGTGTACACCAGCCTCAAGAAGTTGTTTCATTGAAATTACTGCCATGAGTATTTCTCCTTTTTGTTTTTTTCCTCTTCTTGACTTCAACTCGCAAAACGACCCAAAGGCAACTGTTTCACAATTCATCAAGAATGAGTATTATCGTTCACACGACAAGTTTCATTTTACCATACTTTTTTAATATTTTCAAGCCATTTTAGTAGATTTTTAAAGTAGGTAACTATATAAATCATAAAAGAGACTCAAATCGAGCCTCTTTGTTTCATTCATTAGTTTGGATAGATATATGTTACAAAACCTTCTGAAGTCGTAGTAGGATTGAACCATCCACGTTTATTTCCGATTGTACGGTTTCCACCATAGTTTGATTCAGATACTTGGATACTTGTTGATGATGAAACAGCTGTAACCACGGCTACGTGTCCATATCCACCATCATTCCAACATGCAATGGCACCAACTTGAGGTGTAGATCCTGTACGGAATCCTGCTGCAGCTGCACTTGTAGCCCACTGTGCTCCATTACCCCAGTAATCTCCAGCCCAAGGCGCCAATGTTTTAGCTCCCCATGTACACTCACCAGTTGGATAACTTGAAGCATTTGTACTATATGTTGGACGATGTGTCACTGGAGCAGGAGTGTAGCTTGTTGCTTCTGTTGAAGCACTGCTTGAAGATGATTCAGACGAACTTGATGAAGAAATAGTAGATAGTGCTTGAACTTGTGCTGTAAAAGTTGTATTTCCAGAAGCAACTACTGTTTGTTGTTGACTTGCTTGTTTAGCTTTATAAGCTGCTTCTGCTTCTGCTGCAGCTTTAGCTTCTGCTTCTGCTGCAGCTTTTTTCTCAAGTAAACTTGCTTTTTCATCCTCTGCAGTAGCCTTTTCAGCAGCAAGATTCAATTCTGCAGCTTTTAACTCAGCTTGTTTTGTAGTTAATGATTGAGCATCATCAGCTAGTTTTTGCTGATTTGCAATAACTGTATTAATTGCATCATTGTTTGCTACTTGTTTTTCAGAAATAGCTTTTTTATCTGCTTTTTGTTGTTCCAACATTTTGTTGTTTGCAGATACGATTTCACTCATTGCAGCAACACGTGAAATAGCTTCTGTAATTGATTTTGAGTTTACAATTGTATTGATGTAATTTGTTGCAGCTCCATTTGTTTGAGCACTACGAGCTTGTTTTTGTAATGAATCATTGCGAGATACAATATTCTTAGAAAGTTCTGTAATTTCACCCTCAAGCTTTTTAGATTCTGCTTGTAGTCTATCATTTTCAGATTGCAAGTTTGATTGCTCTGTTTGAATAGCAGATACTTGCTCCTGAACTTGATCAACTTGTTTTTGTGCTTCTTGTTGTTGTGCTGTTAAGTTACTAATTTTATTATCTTGAGCAGCAATTTTGTCATCAGTAGTTTCTGCATGCGCAGTTGTTAAAACAGCTACTTGAGAAACCATTACTGTACTTAATAAAAGTGACGCTAAGATTTTTTTCTTCATATTTCGTAGATACTCCTTCTTTTAAAGACATTACTAGTATACCAAAAAAAGGCCTAATGAATATTACGCCTTTGTTACATTTTTATTTCTTTCTTATAGGTAAAATTTTTCAAAAATAAACTGAAAGATAATCATCCATATAAGGTTCAAAATCATTGATGGTACTAAACTATAGACTATAAATAAAGACATACTATCCACAGTTAAACCTACCACTAATGCAAGTATATAAGCTCCCATCTCAAATAGAAAAGTCATGACAATAATTGCCAACATTCTCGTCCAACGATTCAATAAAATAACACTATTAAATTTATGGAGAAATACTCCCAACAAGACGAACAACAAAGTCGCAATCCCTATCAAGTGGAAAAAGTAAATGTCATAAACCAAACCCACTACAAAACAATAAGCTAAATAGAGATACTCTGATACTTCTATCGTCTCAAATAAGAGAAATAAAAACAGAAAATGACTAGCCAAATGTACATGGGGGAAAAATGAGCCCAGAAGCTGGCTAATATGGGCGTCAATTAGAACAAAGAAAGGAAGCAATAAAAACACTCCAACCCGCTTCAACTGTCTCATTATGAATTCCCCACTAATTCTATCACATCCACATTATGAGTATCTGCACTTAATTTAACAGTTACTTCTCGTGTCAAGTAGTCCGTACTATGCGTTGTGGCAACCACTTCACCAACAGGAATATCAGCAACGTTAAAGTTTCCTAATCCACCAGTGGTCACCTTATCTCCTGCACTAATATCGCTACTACTATTTAATTGACTAATTTTTAGAACTTCATTTTCCTTGTCATAGCCAACAATAATTCCATAAATTGTAGTAGAACCATGTTGAATTTTAACAGAAATCTTATCAGCATTTTCCGTATTTGTCAGAAGGTTGACCATGGTAGAGTTCTCCTCTACTTTTGAGACACTCCCAATCAAGCCACCATTTGCAATTGCTAACATATTCTCAGAAGCCCCTTTTGATTTGCCTGCATCTAAGGTCAACTCCTGCTTCCAAGATACCGGAGATCGCATAATAACATCTGCTGCCAAAGTCTTTGTAGCTTGCAATTTGGACTTCATATCAAGCAATTGGCGCAGTTGTTCATTTTCCATCTTTAAACTTTCCGCCTCATTTGATTTAACTTCTAATTGGTAAATCTGTTTCTTCAAACTTTCATTTTCATTATAAGTGCGTGTCAAATGAGCCAAATCTGATTTGACAGAATCAAACCACTGAAAAGGTTTTTGCACAACCCTATCAACCACTGAGATTCCATCTCCTAATCTTGTCACAATTGTACTTGAATAAGTCGTCGCTAAGAGAGCTGACACAAGCAGAACAGTGACAAAAACAATAATGACATATTTTGATTTTTTAAAACGGTTCATATCCCTACCTTTATATCAAAAACTGTTACAGTAACTTTTTATCAATTCCTGAAAGCTACTAAGATTTTAAGAAAAATAAGCAACAACCAAGTATGATAATAACAAGAATGGTCAGCGTATCCTTTCGAGTCCATTTCAATTGTCGATATTGACTTCTGCCTTTTCCACCCTTATAACCACGCGCTTCCATTGCGATAGCCAAGGAATCCGCACGTTTTAAACTTGTCGCAAAAAGAGGAATCAAAATGGGAATCATCGCCTTCACCTTTTGAACAATGCTTCCTTCACCAAAATCCACTCCACGCGCTTTCTGTGCATTCATAATCCGCGTCGTATCATCCATCAAGGTTGGGACAAAACGCAAACTCATAGACAGCATCAATCCAATTTCATGAACTGGAACTTTCATACTCTTTAAAGGTGCTAATAGAGCTTCGACAGCTGATGCCAAACTTAAGGGCATGGTCGTTAAGGTTAACAAAGTAGAAAAGAAAATAATCAATACAAAGCGACAAAAGATAATTCCAGCTTGTTGCAAAGCATAATCCGTGATTCTCACAAACGAAAACTCAAATAAAACATTCCCATTAGAAATGAAAAACAGTTGAAAAATAGTTGTGAAGGCAATCAAGAAAAACATAGACTTCAAGCCCTGAATAAAAAATGAAAGAGATACTCCTGACAAGGCAATAAAGATCCCTGTCGCTATAAAAAGAATCAGATTCGTCAAGGGATTATTAGCCCAAAAAACGATCAAAATCAGTAGCATCATAGCCAGTAATTTGCTGCGTGGATCCAATCGGTGAACTATCGAATCCCCTGGGATATAACGCCCCAAAATCATACTATCCATTTAGCGACTCCTTGAACTCCTCTATCTTAATCGGTAATCGTTTAAATGACACGCCTCTATCAGCCAATCGTTTACAAAAAGCTGTAATTTTAGGTACTCCCAACTGAACTTCTTCCATAAAAACAACATCTTGAAAGACATCACTAGGTTTACCAAACTTAACTAAACGTCCCTTTTCCATCACATATACCTGGTTCGCATATTCAGCAACATCATCCATCAAATGCGTTACCAAGACAATGGTCATCCCTGACTGGTGGAGTTTTTTGAACAAATTCATCAGCTCTTTTCTTCCCAGGGGATCTAGGCCTGCTGTGGGTTCATCTAAGACTAATATAGCTGGTTCCATGGCAAGTATGCCTGCAATGGCGACACGTCTCATTTGTCCACCTGATAGCGCAAACGGACTACGATCAAAAAGTGATTCATCAATTCCAACCAGAGCCAGTTTCTCACGCGCAATCTGCTCCGCATCTTCTTCAGAAACTCCAAAATTTTGCGGTCCAAAAGCAACATCCTTCAAAACCGTTTCTTCAAAAATCTGATTTTCAGCAAACTGAAATACCAAGCCAACCTGTTTTCTAATTTGACGAATATCTTTATTTTTAGAAGTCGAGGTGATTAAGGTATCAAAAACCCGCACACTCCCTTGGCTTGGCACCAATAAACCATCTAATAGTTGTAAAATAGTTGATTTACCACTACCTGTGTGGCCAATTAAGGCCGTATAAGAACCATCTTCAATCGTCAAAGAAACATCTGACAAAGCTGTTGACGCTAAGGGAGTCCCTTCTTGATACGTAAAACTCACATTTTCTAGAGCAATTCCCATAGCTTATCTTCTAGCTCACTTTCTGTCAAATAATTTTCAGGCAAATCATAGCCATTCTGGCTCAAAGAATGTTTTAATTGATTAGCAAAAGGATCGTCTAATCCAATTTGATCCAAATCATTTCGAGAGAAAAGCTCCCTTGGACTACTAGTTGATTCAATTGACCCTTTTTTCATGATCAACACACGATCACTCATGGCAACTTCTTCCAAATCATGTGTAATGGAAATGACCGTCATATCATAGTCTTTCCGAATTCCTTTTACTGTCTCAATCAGTTCTCTACGTCCCTCAGGATCCAACATACTCGTTGCTTCATCTAAGATTAAAATAGCTGGTCTTAGGGCTACAACACCTGCAATAGCCACACGTTGCTTTTGGCCACCTGATAGACGCGCTGGCTCTCTCTTTTTAAAGTCCAACATGCCAACCAAATCCAGAGCTTCTTCCACTCTCTTTTTCATTTCTTGACGAGAAAGTCCCTGATTTTCCAAACCAAAGGCAACATCATCTTCAACAGTCGCTCCAACAAATTGATTGTCTGGATTTTGAAAAACCATACCGATTTGACGACGTATATTCCAAACATTTTCCTCAGTCAGCCGTTGGCCATCAATTACAATCTCTCCGGATTCTGCTTCCAGTAAGCCATCAATTAAGCGAACCGTCGTTGATTTACCACTACCATTATGCCCTACAATCGAAAGCCATTCTCCACGTTTCACGTGAAACGTAATATCCTTCACATCGTAATATTCCTGACTTTCCTTATAGCGAAAAGAAAGATTTTTTACATCAATTACTGATTTCATTTCGAACCAAATGTCCCTTTAAATACATAGGCACTACCCTTGAAATAATCATAGCCAGAGTAGATAGTGAAAAACAAGGCTACATAAAGTAGAACTTGACCAAGCAAAGTCCAATGTAATAGCAAGAAAATAATGGCAAACATCTGACTAAAAGTTTTAATTTTTCCAGGCATTGCTGCTGCTAAAACTGTTCCACCAGTTTCAACTAATAAAAGTCTTAAACCTGTCACAGCCAACTCACGACAGATAATCACTGCAACAATCCAAGCTGGAGCCATTCCTAACTCAATCAGCATAATAAAAGCCGACATAACTAGTAGCTTATCCGCCATAGGATCTGCAAATTTACCAAAATTACTAACCACATTCCATTTACGAGCTAAATATCCATCTAAATAGTCTGTAATACTGGCAATAGCAAAGATAATAGCTGCTACCATATGACTCTCTATCGAATTTCCTACTGTTAAAATAAAGATAAAAATAGGTATAAAGAGAATTCGACCTATTGTTAAGATATTTGGAATTTGTTCTTTTTTCATTCGTTTTTCCTTAATTTTTAGTAAAGGTTACAGCGATTTTTCCAGTCTGAGCTGTTAATTTCGATAAATCAACAGTCTGATTGTCTACTGTTAAGGCAACACCTTTGACAACACCTAAAGTAATTGTCACAGGATTTTTAGTTGAAACGCTTGTTTCCGCACTTTTATTATCCGGTGATAAAGTCACACCACCCTCAAGATCACTTTCTGAAACACTAACCCAACTTCTAGCATCTGACACTGATAATTGCAATTTTGCAGTTTCCTTGCTCGTTTTATAAGCAACTTCTACTCGATTTCCTTCACCTGATACACTTATAGCAGGTTCTATATTTGAAGAACTACTAGATGAGCTACTGCTTGAAGATGGAGTTACAGAACTAGTCGAACTTATTGCTTGGACTACACTATAACTAGACGCAGACGAACGCTCCGGTTGAGTCTGGAGATAATTCCAAACATAATAAGTCACAAAAATGACAATCGATAGTGCAAAAAGTATAAAATAAAATAAAGGTAAAAATGATGCCTTATTTTTCTTACTTGAACGTCTCCTACCTGTCAACTCGTCTTCATCAACATCTACTTCCTCATAAGTAATCATGCTCCCAGAATCATAAGCATCCAAGACAATTCGCTCATCAAGTTCAACTGCCCACGCATACTTTCTCAAAAAAGAACGAGTATAAAATGGACTAGGCAGTTGATCAAAATCATCAGCTTCCATAGCTTCCAACATATCCAACTGAATTTCTGTTTTTTTGTGTAATTCTTCTAAAGTCAACCCTTGGTTGGTTCTAGCTAAACGTAAAACCTCACCAATTGTTTTTTTCCTCATACTTATCATTCCTTCTTTCTAGTGTCTATTATGATTAGTTACTATGATGGGAATATTGTAAAATCAACTATATCCCCTTCATCTATTAAGTGATGCCCTGCTTCAAGGACATCCTCTAAAGTAATTTCCTGTAAAATTTTCGGCAAATCAAAGATTGTCTCACCTTTTCCAAAAGCATCATATTGCGTTGCAATAAATTCAAGAGAGTTCATGCTACTGAAAAATTCTCCAAACATCTCTCTTTTGATAATATCTAAATGATCCTCTGTAATATCTAAATCCTTTGTAAAATTACGAATGGCCTTCCTAAACTGATGAGATAAAGCAACTGGCTCTTTTGTATCCATTGTCAACATAACAAAATGAAAGCGACTTGTTACTTCAACTTCCAGAGATAAGGACGCATCAATTTTACCTGATTCATATAATTTTTGAAAACGATCCGAAGTCCAACCAAACATCATTGCAAATAATAATTTTAATAAAATATGATGTCGATAGCAATCAGCTTTAGCAACTTCTCGCTTACCTCTAACTCCAATCGCTAGTTTGGGAGAAGAAACTTCCATTCTCATACTGTCTGTTCGCTTTACATCTTGTAAAAGCAACTTTTTTCTTGCTACTTCCTGAACATCTGAATCTTTCAGTTCTTTTCTTTCAAAATAGTCCTGTACTTGATCCACATCAAAATTGCCAACTAAAAACAGAGACATGTTTACAGGTTTGTAAAATCTTGTGAAATTTTCTTGCAAATTAGTTAGATTAATTTGGGAAATGGACTCCTCACTTCCAACTATATCAGTTGCTAAAGGTGTACCAGGATACAAATTCGCTAAAGTTGAAAAGAATAAACACGAATCTGGATCATCTTGATACATTTCTCGTTCTTGCTGAATAATATCCTGCTCTCTTAAAATGGAATCTTCAGTAAAATGTGCTGATGTCACCAATTCATCAAGTAAATCTACATTCTCTAAGAGATGATCCGTTGCTGAAAAAAGATAGCTTGTTTTTGTAAAGCTTGTAAAGGCATTACTATCTGCACCTAGACTCGTAAAAGCTGACATCAAATCGCTAGCATCTTCTCTCTCAAATAATTTATGTTCAAGAAAATGAGCAATTCCTCCAGGATATTCTTTTACATCTCCGTCAACTTCTGTGACAAGCGTATCTACCGAACCAAACTGTACAGTTACACTCCCGTAAACCTCTTTAAATTCCTTTTTAGGTAGAAGAGCTACTATCAATCCGTTGGCCAAACGAGTTCGATAAACCATTTCTTTTACAGCTGGATAGTATTTTTCTTCAAAAACAACCTTTGTCATTCTGTTCCTTCCATAAAGTAAATCGCTTGTAGTTTCACATTATTAGCTGCTCTACAAATATCATCTTTGTCAACTTGCTCGAGTTTTGCAATCCAACTTTTAAAGTCTGCTGAAGATTTTCCAAGTAAGGCATTTTGATAAGCACGTTCAATCAATGAAGATTGATTATCTTGAGAAAGTAACAAAGACCGACGAATCATTTCCTTGGTCTGCTCTAACTCAAGCTCTGTAAAATAACCTTTTTTTAAATCAAGCAGTTGATTATTCATCATTTTTCGAGCCTGATTCCGATTTTCTCGATCAATGCCAGCATACATCCTCAAGAATCCACTAAATAAATCAAGCTGACTTGAAATAGTATAAGCCAATCCAGCATTTTCACGGACATTTGTAAATAGTTTAGAGTGAGCAAATCCACCAAGTAAACCATTCATTACAATCATGGGTAAATGTTGCTCATCACCATATTCAGAAGGGCAATGATAACCTAATTCCAAAATGGATTGTCCCACATTTTTCCGAACCATACCTTCCTGCAGGATATTGGAATAAGGTTGACAATACTGAACCTTCACATCTCTTTTTCGACCTTTAAAGCCAAATGATTCTAATACATTTTGAATTTCAACCTCATTAAAATCACCTAGGAAAAAGAAATCTATTCGATTATTGGCCAAAAATTCTTGGAAACAAGAATAAGAACTCTGTGGAGTTTCAGCTAAAATACGATTTCGTAAATCACTATATTCCAATTGGAGACGTTCGTCATGAAAAAATATTTTGTCTAATTCTTTATGTGAAAAATAAAAAGAATCATCCATATCAACTGCTAAACTTGCTAGCAATTGCTTTTTCTCAATTTCAAATAAGGACGGATCAAATCCATTATCAACTAGCATGGGTGAAAAAAGAGTTTCTTTTACTAGTTTCAAAACCTGAGAAGTTAGCACATTTTTCCTACTCAAAAACTCATCACGAACATAGGTAAATGTCAATTCTACAATATGACTTTTACCTCTTCTGAAACAATTGGTTGACATATCTGTACCGTATAGACTGGCCAAATGTTTTCTCAAATCTTGAGAAGTAGGGTACATCTGATTAGCAGTCTCTAGCATACTCGCACTCAACATGCGACCTGCAATAGTATCAAGAGATAATGGAGCGGTAAAACGCACGGTGATTTTGTTCGTTTTAAACTTTTTTGATTGGATAAAATGTGTTGAAATTCCATTCACTAACTCCATGATTTACCTCCTTATATACAGACTTCTATTATATCACGAAAACCTGAAATTTTCTTGTTCTCTGTAACACTTTTGAAATAAAAATCGCTTACATTTCTCCCTATTTCTCTCACTATTTTTAGGAAAATATGGTATAATACCAAAGATTGAGGTGAATTATGGAATACAAATTATTTGAAGAATTTATTACCCTCCAAGCACTACTCAAAGAACTTGGAATTACACATAGTGGAGGAGCTATCAAATCATTTCTCTCTGAACATTCTGTTTACTTTAATGGGGAATTAGAGAGTCGTCGTGGTAAAAAACTTCGTATTGGTGATAAAGTTGACATCCCTGACATGAATATTGACATCTTATTGACACAACCTACTTCTGAGGAGCAAGAGGAATATCAAGCTGATAAAGTTGAAAAAGAACGGATCGCTAAACTTGTCAAAGAGATGAATAAGGGATTTAAAAGAGACAAATCGAAACCTACTTCATCACCTAAAAGCAAACAAGCTCCACGATTCCCTGGTAGATAATCATGTGGCTACAACACCTATCTCTCAAGACTTTTCGTAACTATAAAGAGACGAAAATAGACTTTAATCCTAAATTAAATATCTTTTTAGGACGCAATGCACAAGGTAAAACAAATATGTTAGAGGCTATCTATTTTTTAGCCTTAACACGCAGTCATCGAACTCGAACAGATAAAAATCTCATTCATTTTGATGAGGAACAACTTCATCTTTCAGGTCTCGTTCAGAAAAAAACTGGATCCATTCCTCTAGAAATCGAACTAACACAAAAAGGCCGTGTGACAAAAGTTAATCATTTAAAACAGGCACGCCTTTCAGATTATGTCGGACATATGAATGTTGTCTTATTTGCTCCTGAAGATTTACAACTAATTAAAGGAGCACCTTCAGTTCGACGAAAATTTATTGATATGGAGCTTGGACAAATTAAGCCAATCTATTTATCAGATTTAACCAATTATAACCATATTCTTAAGCAAAGAAATACCTATTTAAAATCAGCTCAAAAAATAGATGAAACATTCCTTTCTGTGTTAGATGATCAGCTAGTTGATTATGGATGTCGTGTAATGAATCACCGCTTAGATTTCATAAAAAAACTAGAATCATTTGGTCGTAAGAAACATTTTGAACTCTCTAATCAGATTGAAGAGTTGTCAATATCCTATCAATCTTCTGTCAAGCCAACTGACAAAGAAGACTTATCAGAATCTTTCAAAATTGCTTTAGAAAAAAGTAGGTCCAGAGATTTATTTAAAAAGAACACTGGTGTTGGTCCTCATCGGGATGACATTTATTTTTATATAAATGGGATGGATGCTAGTTTTGGAAGTCAAGGTCAACATCGTAGTCTCGTCCTCTCTATAAAATTAGCAGAAATCGAGTTAATGGAAAGTATTACTACAGAATCTCCGATATTATTGCTTGACGATGTTATGAGTGAACTTGACAACACTAGACAACTAAAATTATTAGAAACGATTTCTCATTCAATCCAAACCTTTATTACAACAACAAGCTTAGATCATCTTCAAAATTTACCAGAAAATCTAAGTATTTTCACTATTCAGGATGGTAAAGTTATTGTAAATGGGCTCTATAATATTTGTAGTGGGTAAATCTCCTATAAATATTATGGAGCCTATTTTTGTGTAGAAAAAAAGTCCCAT